>DOEX01000185.1:1598-16838 GCA_003532515.1 Anaerolineaceae bacterium
TTGAAGATACCATCAGTATTTTGCGTGGCTTGAAATCAAAATACGAAGTTCATCATGGTGTACGAATCACTGATTCCGCAGCCATCGCTGCCGCAACATTGAGCAACCGTTACATCACCGACCGGCAATTGCCAGACAAAGCGATCGATCTTATTGACGAAGCCGCAGCCCATCTGCGCACAGAAATCGATTCAAAGCCACAGGCTCTGGACGATGTTGACCGTGACATCATGCAACTTGAAATTGAAAAACAAGCCCTGCAAAAAGAAACTGACAAAGCTTCCAAAGAACGTCTTCAAAAGATCGAACAGGAACTAGCCGATTTAGGAGAAAAATCGAAGGCTATGACCGCCCAATGGCAAGCAGAAAAAGAAGCCATTCAGAGCTTCAAGGATCTCAAAGAAAAACTTGATCAGGCTCAGCAAGAAATGGAACAGGCTGAAAGGAACGCCGACCTTGAAAAAGCATCCCGCTTACGCTATGGGACTATCCGCGAGCTCGAAAATAAGATTCGCGACGCCGAAGAGAAACTGAAAAGTCAGCAGAAAGAAGGCGCCCTGCTTAAGGAAGAGGTGGACGCTGAAGAAATTGCTTCTGTGGTCGCCAAGTGGACCGGAATCCCGGTCAACCGGTTGCTGGAAGGGGAGATGGAGAAACTCCTGCATATGGAAGAGCGCTTGCATCAACGTGTGGTTGGGCAGGATGAAGCTATTGATGCGGTCTCCAAAGCGGTGCGACGCTCACGATCAGGGATGCAAGACCCCAACCGACCGATCGGTTCCTTCATTTTTCTGGGTCCAACCGGCGTTGGTAAGACTGAGTTGGCGCGTGCCCTGGCTGAGTTCCTGTTTGACGATCAGAACGCCATGGTTCGGATCGACATGAGCGAATACCAGGAGCGCCATACCATCAGCCGGCTCTTTGGCGCCCCTCCCGGCTATGTGGGATATGAAGAAGGCGGTCAGCTGACCGAAGCAGTGCGTCGTCGCCCTTATAGTGTGGTTTTGTTTGACGAAATCGAGAAAGCTCACACTGAGATCTTCAATGCACTCCTGCAAGTATTGGATGATGGGCGTATGACCGATGGGCAGGGACGCACAGTCGACTTCCGCAATACCCTGATCATCATGACCAGCAACCTGGGAAGCCAACTGTGGATGAATGACGAAACTGGTCGACCCAGGCAAGTAAACCGCGATGAGGTGGTAGCGCTTTTGAAAAACTTCTTCAGACCGGAATTTTTGAACCGTGTCGACGAGATCGTGATCTTCAAATCGCTGACGCGTGAAAACCTGGGTGAAATCGTTGGTATTCAACTAGAGCATGTTTCTAATCTGCTGGCAGACCGCGGTCTCAAACTTGAAATCAGTCCGGCTGCCCGGGAATGGTTGGCGGATGTTGGCTACAATCCCGAATTTGGCGCCCGCCCGCTAAAACGCACAATTCAACGGGAAGTTCAAGACCCCCTGTCGATCAAGATCCTCACTGGTGAATTCAGTGAAGGCGACACGATCAAAATCAACATCATGGACGGAAACCTTAGTTTTGAAAAAAAACAGTTATAGTTATTTCCCATTAACAACTAAAAGCTCACGAGAATCTCGTGAGCTTTTAATACTTAGCAATATTTATCTTGGTATTCGTCTACTAAATAATCAGATTATCGTTGAACACGCCCGGTGGCGTTTCCTTTCATTAATGAGTTTACTTCTTGTAACGTGACTCGGTTGAAGTCGCCCTCAATAGAATGTTTTAAACAGGAAGCCGCAACTGCGAATTCAATTGCTTCTTGAGGTTCATACTGGTTTTTCAGGGCGTAGATCAAGCCACCAGAAAACGAGTCACCACCACCAACACGGTCAAAAACGCGAATTTCATAGGTTCGTGAGAAGTATGATTTGGTTCCATCATATAGCATTCCAGCCCAATTGTTATTATTTGCATCAATAGAAGATCTTAATGTAATGCCTACATGTTCAAAGCCATAAGCCCTTACCAACTCCTCGGCTACAGATTTGTAACCTTCGTAATTTAGGTTCCCGCCTTCTACATCGGCACCTTCAGCTTTAATGCCTAAAACCTTGTCGGCATCTTCCTCATTTGCAATACAAACATGGACGTAGGGCATAAGACCTGACATCGTCGTTTTTGCATCTTCGGTGCTCCACAGGTTTTTACGGTAATTCAGATCACAGCTAACCATGATATTCTTGCGGCTAGCAGCTAAGAGAGCATCCTTACAAGTCTGTGCCAGGTTGGTGCTTAATGCAGGGGTGATACCAGTGAAGTGAAACCATCCCACATCCTCAAACAATTTATCCCAATCAAAATCATCTGGTTTCGACATTGCCACAGCAGAGTTTTTTCGATCATATAAAACCGTTGAGGGTCTCTGTGAATGTCCTTTTTCAACAAAGTAAGTGCCGATGCGTTCACCCTGACGTAATATAAGAGAAGTGTCCACTCCGAAATAGCGCAAGCTATTGATGGCAGCCTGTCCTAAAATGTTATTTGGCAGACAGGTGAGGTAGGCAGCATCTTCGCCATAGTTTGCAAGAGATACAGCCACATTTGCTTCCCCTCCTCCAAATGTCGCCTCAAGTTTGTTTGTTTGAAGCAGTCTGTGTCCATCTTCCGACATAAGCCGCAGCATGATTTCGCCAAAGGTTAGTATTTTTCCCATTATTCGCTCCTTTATTACACCAAATGAATCGCAAACCCAGCAATTTCCTCTTGAAGATAAATCGCTTTTAATTTTCCGGAAGAATCACGCTTTTCAGAGTCTTTATTAAACCTGACACCCATGAAAGAAAGGTAATTGACCGCCCGATCCAGCGAATTAGTCTTGAACGCGATATGCCCATTCTTCCCGAGGTATGGTGACTTCATATATTCCATGACTGTGCCTACAAAAATGGAACTGTTTCCTACCTTAGGTTTTGAAAAATGAAAAACATCAGCAAATTGGGATGCCGATGCCATCGCGTCGTCAGCGTTGGCTGAATTAACACCGACATGCACCAATTCCAAGCCTAACATTACCGATACAGCCTGCTGACATAATTCCGTAACTCCAGTCCAATTTCCGGTCTCGAGATTATTACCCAACATGAACGTACCTCCACATGCAGCAATACGATCAAAAGCGAGGTACTTTGCCAGGTTTTCAAGTGAGATGCCGCCTGTTGGTAAGAACTTTACCCCTTTGTAAGGACCGCAGAATGCCTTAATCGCCACCAAACCTCCATTTGGTTCCGCAGGAAAAAACTTGACAAGATCCAGACCCAGCCCAATAGCTTTATCCAACTCAGATGGAGTGGCTATTCCAGGAATAATTGGCACACCTCTTTCCTGGCTATGCCTTATCACAGTCTCGTTCAAAGCAGGAGAGACAAGGAACTTTGCGCCTGCTGAAATAGCGAGATCAGCCTGTTCTCTGGTCGTGACAGTGCCTGCACCCACGAGTAAATCAGGTTTACTTTTAACCATAGCTGCAATAATTTCTTCAGCTTTAGACATCCGGAAGGTGACTTCAGCTACCGGAATCCCACCATCGAATAAAGCTTTGCTCAAACTCGCGGCATCCTCAACACTCTTAACATTTGCGATAACTGGGACAAGCCCAACCGCAGAGACTTGTTCAATGATTTCAGCCATGACTAACTCATTCTATTAACAAGGTATTGCTTCATGCGTCCCATCCCTTCGATGATATTCTCATCGGAGGTGGCATAAGTTAGGCGAATGTAGCCTTCTCCGGCGTCACCAAAACCAGTACCTGGGACGGTCACCACACCAGTTTTACGCAGTAAGTCCATGCAAAATTCAGAAGACTTCATCCCTGTATCTTTGATGTTGACGAACAAGTAGAATGCGCCCTTAGGTTTTGTTACCTTTACCCCTGGCATATCGTTCACCAGGTCAAAAATTAAGTTTCTTCGTTTTTCATAAATATCGCGCATTCTATCAACATCGCTCTGACAAGATTTCAACGCCCTGGCACCTGCCAATTGAGTGGGTTCAGGCAAGCAAGAGGCGCTGTTTTCATGCAGTTTGGTCATTGCTTGGATAATGTCTGGTCTGGCAATTGAATATCCCAACCGCCAACCAGTCATGGCAAACATTTTTGAAAAACCGCTGATATAAACTGTTCTTTCACGCATGCCGGGGAATGATGTGATGCTTGTATATTTCAGTCCATCATAAACCAGCCTGTTGTAAATTTCGTCAGATATGACAAAAAGATCGTGCTCGACAAACAACTCAGCCAAACCTTTTGAGGTTTCTGAATCAATAACAGCGCCAGTTGGATTACACGGGGAATTAATCATCACTAATTTTGTCTTGGGTGTAATGGCTTTACGCATTTGATCCACAGTCGGAATAAATTCGGTTTCTTCAGTTACCCGAACTTCCTTCATAACTGCTCCACTCATAGCTATATGTCCAAAATAGTTTGCCCATGCCGGAGTAACCAAAATAACCTCGTCACCAGGGTCTACTAGTGTCAGGAGCGCTAATTGCAGTGACTCCATCGCACCGCAACTTACCAGGATTTCATTTTGGTAATTGGGATTTAAATCATCCTTGTGATACTCAGCAATTGCTTTACGCAATTCCTGGATTCCCGCATTGGGTGTGTAATGGGTCAATCCGCGTTGCCATGCTTCCACGGCCTCATCAATAATTATTCGCGGGGTGACAAAATCTGGTTCACCAACCGTAAAACTAATAGTATCAGTCATATTTAAGGCTTCGTTGTACATCGCCCTGATTGCCGACGCCCCCATATTTCGTGCCAAATTGGATAGTTTCATTTTTTTCCTTTTATGCACCGAGATAAGCAGCTTTAACTTGTTCATTGACCATCAGATCTTTGGAATTCCCGGAAAGAATAATATTCCCAGTTTCTAACAGGTACGCCCGGGAGGCAACATTAAGTGCCATGTAGGCGTTTTGTTCAATTAACAAAATACTCGTGCCTGTCTCGTTGATTTGTTTAATGATCCTGAAAATGTCCTCGACAATGATAGGAGCTAAACCCATTGATGGCTCATCCAAAAGCATGATCTTGGCATTGGTCATCAGCCCTCTCCCAACGGCAAGCATTTGCTGCTCACCACCCGAAAGTGTTCCAGCCAATTGTTGCTCACGTTCTTTGAGCCTCGGAAAAAGATCAAAAACTCGTTCAAGTGTTGGATTTACGATCGTTCTATCCTTAACGGTTTTCGCGCCTAACATTAGATTTTCATACACAGTTAACTTGCTAAATACTCTTCTCCCCTCCGGAACATGGGCAATGCCAAGCTCCACATGTTTATGAGCGGGAAGTTTGGTGAGTTCAACACCATCAAGCAGGATGCTTCCCGATTTAGCCTTTTCAAGCCCGGATATGGTGCGAAGTATGGTGGTTTTACCAGCACCATTAGCTCCGATCAGCGCTAGAATCTCTCCCTGGTTCACATGGAAAGATACCCCTCTAACAGCTTCAATGGCACCGTATGAAACTGACAGGTCTTTCACTTCAAGCAATGGCATGATAGCCTCCTCCCAGGTATGCTTCAATCACCTTTGGATTCTTTTGGATGTCTCCAGGATTGCCTTCAGCAATAGTTTTTCCAAAGTCTAAAACCTTAATTCGATCAGCAATGGGCATAACAAAATTCATGTGGTGTTCAATAAGAATGATTGTCATTTTAAACTTTTCACGGATTTGAGCAATTAACGAAGCGATTTCGTCAATTTCCGCCACATTCATTCCAGCTACAGGTTCATCCAGGAGCAATATCTTTGGCTTAAGCATCATTGCTCTAACAATTTCAAGCTTCCGTTGAGGTCCATAAGGCAGGTTTTTTGAAAGAAGATCGGCTTGTTGGTCCAGATTAAATATTTTTAAAAGCCGCATTACTTCCATATCAAGTTCCCACTCCTGCTCAACAACAGATTCCGTCCGCATGAGAGCTGGAAAAAATTTTTCCGAGCTATGCAGGGTGTAAGCCATCTTAATATTGTCGACAACAGAAGCGTTGTGGAAAAGGCGGATGTTTTGGAAGGTTCTGGCGAGTCCATGTGCTGCAAACTGATGTGGTCGCATTCCGACCAGGTTCTTGCCATCCATCTCGATACTTCCCGATGTTGGTTTGTAAATGCCAGTAAGCATATTAAAAACTGTCGTCTTGCCGGCTCCATTTGGTCCAATTATTGCGAGTAATTCTCCTTCCTGTACATCGACCGAAAAATCCTCGACAGCGACCAAACCGCCAAATTTAATAGTTAGATTCTTAACACTAAGTATGGTTGCCATGCTTACACGTCCCCTTCTTTAGTTTCTTGCAAAGGTGTTTCAGAAATTTTCTTGCCTCTATTCTCATAAATATCTTTCCGAGTAATCCTGAGGAATGGCAATTCATAACCGCCAGTTATTCCCTTGGGGCTGTAAAGCATGACAATGACAAGTACCAATGCATAGATCACTAAACGCCAGGAAGCAAGGAATCGCAGGGCTTCAGGTAAAGAAGTTAATAATAATGCGCCAACAATTGAGCCTGTCAACGAACCACTGCCACCAGCGTAGAGAAATACCAGGAGATCAGAAGATTTCACAAAACTAAACGTATCGGGTTGGATGAACGAAACCACGTGCGCGTACAAACCACCAGCCACCCCAGCAATGAAAGCTGAAAAAGTGAATGAAATAATTTTATAGCGTGTGGAATCGATTCCCATCGCTTCAGCAGCGATTTCGTTGTCGCGAATCGCAATCCAGGCACGACCAAAGCGTGAGTAGATTATATTCCTGACAAAGAAGAGCGTCAAAGCCACAAAAAGAAAAATCCAGGCGAGATTAGCATAATTAGGGACCCCGATCATCCCCCTGGCAGCACCAATTGGCTCAATCAGGCGTAACCCAGCCCGGACAATCTCTCCAAACGCAAGGGTTACGATAGCCAGATAGTCACCTTTTAGTTTTAAGGTGGGCAAACCGATCAGATAACCTACCATTGCAGCTACCAATCCACCAACAAGCAGACTCAAAAGAAAAACTGGAATCTCCATCGATGCAGGAATCACGCTTGGCTTAAGTATTAACGTTGTAATGATGGCAGATCCATAAGCTCCGAGAGACATAAAACCAGCGTGACCAATTGAAAACTGACCAGTGAACCCATTTACTACATTTAAACTGAGGGTCATCATGATATTCACGCCAGCAAACATCAGGATTTGAATGTGATAGTTGTTTGCTATCCCCATTGATTTAAGTAACATAATCAGGCCATACAGGGCAGCCAAACCAATAACAGGAAGGATACTTTTAAAGCGCTTTGAGAATTTCAAATCAGCCTCCTATACCTTTTCTATTGAGAATTTGCCCAATAGCCCAGCTGGTTTAAAAAGGAGAATCAAAATAAGCACAATAAAACCGATCATGTAACCAAGATTGGAATTGATTGATGTGGCAAAAATTTCAGAGATCCCAAGGATGAAACCTCCTAACATTGCTCCACGGATGTCACCAATCCCACCAAGGACGGCCGCAATAAACGACTTTGTTCCAAGCCAACTTCCCATATACACATCAACTTGTGGATAGATGCTTGCGTAGAAAATACCACTTGATGATGCAAGTGCGGCTCCAATAAAAAAGGTTAAGGAAATAATTACGTTGATATTTATACCCATAAGCAAAGCGGCATCTTTATCCATGCTAACCGCCCTCATCTGAGCGCCTAATGGTGTTTTATTGACAATGAAATACAAGATAACCATCAAAATTATGGACAAACCCAACATAATGAGCTGCGTTGAAGTAATTGTTACTCCTCCAAGGTTAAGTTGAACCAGTGGAAAAAGCCTTGGGAATGGGCGCGGGTTCGGTCCAATGAATGGCAATGCTCTCGGAAAATTCTGGAGAAACATCGAAACACCTACCGCCGTGATCAAAGCAGTCATTCTGGGTCGGTCACGTAGTGGTTTATATGCAATTGCTTCCACCAAAACACCGATGAGTCCAGTCCCGATCATGGCGATTAATATGATAGTGATCACCTGTATCGCTGAAAGTGCAGCAGAAGAAGTATTCATGAAAGCCATGGCAAGAAAAACCGTTGATAGCGCTCCGATCATCAAAAAGTCACCATGGGCAAAATTGATCATTCCCACAATACCATAGACCATCGTGTAACCTAACGCAAGCAAAGCATATACGCTGCCAAGTTGTAAACCGTAAATAAGTAGCTGAAAAAAAGTGGTCATTTTCTCCCTTTCCTTTACTCAAATAATGAAACAGCCATGCCCTTGTGGGCATGGCTGTGTAAGCTAATCAGGATTAAGGATTGACGTTGACCACAAATTCGGGAACGCCCTCTGAATTGTACATCAAGATAGCGGCACCCTTAATTGGGTTTCGGTCTGGACCAACTGTAATGGTACCAGAAGGCAGGTGCAAATCTTTAAGGGAAGCCATTGCATCGCGAACTCCCTTGCGATCTACAGTTGCTGCATTCTTGATGGATTCCAAAATCATCATGGCGGCTTCGTATGCCAACACAGCATTAGAGTTTGGGTTCATTCCATAAGCGTCATTGAATGCTTTAACAAATTCCTGAGCTACAGGGTCAGGATTGTCCGGGGAGAAAGCGGATACATAGGCAGTTCCTTCAATGTTTTCAAAACCAGCCAGTTGAGCCACTTCAGGTGCATCCATTGAGTCGCCGCCAACAAATTTGGCTGTAATACCAAGTTCACGAGCTTGTCGAACCTGCAGTGGAATTTCAGTGAACATGTTGGGGATAAAAACCACATCGGGGTTGGCTGCTTTAATTTTGGTCAGCTGAACATTGTAGTCCTTAATATCTGAACCACTGTAAGCCTGAACTTCTACAATCTCGCCGCCTAATTCTGTAAAGGCTAATTCAAAGTTCTCATAGAGACCCTTGGAATAAGCATCTGCATTGTTATAGATGACTGCGGCGGTTTTAAATCCTGCGTCCCAGGCATATGTTGCAGCCGCTTTACCCTGGAAAGGATCAATGAAGCATGCACGGAAGATATAATCACCAACCTGGGTCACTGCCTCGTTGGTGGTGAAGGTGCCAACTGCGACCACACCTGCAGATTGGGCAATTGGTCCAGCAGCAAGAATTGCTTTGGACATGTCAGGACCCACGATAGCAATAACATTGTCCTGGTTAATCAATTTTTGATAAACATTGGTTGTGGTCTCTTCTTTAGCCTCGTTGTCTTCGTAAAGGAATTCAATTGGATAACGAGTATCGCCAACCAGTAAACCACCTTCAGTCTTGAGTTTCTCTTCAAGGAGTTTTACTCCGTTAACAATATACTTACCAGCCGTAGCACCTGGACCAGACATTGGGCTTACAACACCAATTCTAAGTGTTTCGCCAACTTTTTCGCCATTGGCTTGCGGTTCAGATTCTACTGGAGCAGCAGGGACACTTGGGGAGCACGCTGTTATAAAAACAGCAATTACCAGAACTACTAACAAAACTTGACTTACCTTCTTCATCTACGACCTCCATCGTATTAATTAATATTTAACTTGAAGACTGAGACAGAAATATGAGGTAAAACAATTTGTTTGCGAATCTTTTATCAGGACTTCTCCTTTCTTAGGAGTTCCACTATATGGAATCCTATTCCGCATGTAGTATAATAGCACTTATATCATATTAATAATCGTTTGACAAGATGTTAAACAGAAAAAATGTATATATTTTTCTAGATAAGTTCAAATGATTTTCAGCTTAACCAAATATTTCAGTGTAATCAGACTATAATAACAACTGAGTGTTTATTGAAAGCAAGGAAACTACTGTTAGGTGGAAACAAATGAAAAATTCACAAGTTCAAGTTATAAATAAAGCATTTGATATTATCGAGCAACTCGCCACATCTGAAAGTGGACTTTCACTTTCTGATATTACGGAGCAGACAGGTTATCCTAAGAGCACCGTGCACAGATTGTTGGCGACACTTATACCCCGACACTATATTGAAAAAGACGAAAGTGACAGCGTATACTACCTGGGCTTAAAATTTGTTGAGATCGCCAGCCTTTACCTCAACAAGATAGATTTGACTACTGAAGCCGCACCAATCATGCATACTCTTGCTACCAGGTTTAACGCAACCAGTTATCTGGGTGTTCTTGAAAATAACGAGGTAAGATACCTGGAAAAAATTGAGAAGTTTAACAGCTTGCGTCTTTACACCAGCATAGGAAAACGCGAACCTGTTTATTGCACAGCATTAGGAAAAGTCCTTCTGGCTTCTCTACCAAAAGAGGAATGTGCCCGGATTGGGGAATCATTAGTTTTTGAAAAACGTACACCTAACACTAAGATGAGTTATGACGAGTTGTTGCTCGATATTGATTTTGCAAGGCAAAATGGATTTGCTCTTGATAACGGTGAACACACCTTTGGCAGCAGCTGTGTTGCAGTACCAATCCGTGATTATACCGGCAATGTAATTGCCGCGATAAGTCTCAGCGGACCCGGTTTGATACAGGAAAACAAGGTCGAAACGCTATTTAAGGAACTTCAAGCCAGTGCAACAAGCCTCTCAGAACGCATTGGTTATAAAGCACTATAATTTTAAGTACTTGGTTTTTTATAAAATCGCAACTGTTGACTTTTCTCTTGGTTGCTACTAAAATTGCGGTGATTCTACATTATGGAACGCTGTTCCAAAAATATCTTCAATGATTCAATAAAAGGAGACCGCCTTGATCAATCTCACCAATCTCATTTTAGAAAAAAAAATAATTGCAATTTGCAGGGGAATCTACGGCAATGAGTTACTGGAATTAGCAGCATCCCTCTCTCGAGGTGGCATCTCCCTGATTGAAGTAACTTTTGACCAGTCAGATCCTGAAAATCTTACAAAGACTGCTGAAGCGATTGAAATTTTAAATACTCATAGACCAGAGATGCAGGCTGGTGCCGGAACAGTAATTAATTTGGCTCAACTGAAAGCCGCTAAAGCGGCTGGTGCGGGATTCATAATCTCCCCAAATACAGACACCGCCGTTATCAGCGCTACTAAAGAATTTAACCTGGTTTCCATTCCAGGAGCGATGACCCCTTCGGAAATTGCTTCCGCATCACAGGCTGGCGCGGATTTTGTAAAACTGTTCCCAGCATCCCAATTAGGTGTTGGCTTTATCAAGGCAGTACTGGCTCCACTGAATAATATTAAGCTGCTCGCTACCGGCGGTATCAATGACGAGAACCTGGTTGATTATCTGAATGCCGGTTGTGTCGGAGCCGGGATTGGCGGTAACCTGTGTGATAAAAAACTGATCGCGGAAAAGGCATTTGACAAACTGGAAGAAATAGCCTTGCGTTATACCTCTCAAATCGGTTGATGTCTGGATGAACCCTTCACTAAACCAAACCGGTCTTAGAAATCAAGCTGCCCGTAAAGTTGCAATCACCGATTGCGACCATGCCAATATCAATGAGGAAATTGCTGTTTTTGAGCAGGAAAATATTCAATGTGATCTCTACCAGCTATTACAAACTCGCGAATTGGTTGAAAACCTGCAAGATTATGAGGTTTTAATCAACCAATATGCCCGTTTCACACCAGAGGTTTTTGCTGGTTTGCCCAACCTAAAAGTTATAATACGCTATGGTGTAGGTCTTAACAACATTGACATCCCTGTAGCCACTGCACACAACGTCCGCGTCTGCAATGTGCCCGATTATGGTATCCAGGAAGTTGCCAGCCATGCCCTAACACTGATGCTGGCCCTCGAAAGGAAGATCGTCCCATTGACCCAATCTGTAAGGGATCTTGTTTGGGATTATTCGTTATCAATGCCAGTCCGTCGCTTTAGCAACTTGACAATTGGAATTGTTGGTACGGGACGCATTGGAAAAGCTTTTGCACGAATGGTCCAACCCTTATTCAAGCGAGTCATCGCTTGGGATCCAAAATATCACTCTGCACGTGGAGATGTGCCAGAGTTTGTAGAAATGGTTACGTTCGATACCTTATTGGCAGAATCAGATATTATTTCCATTCACAGTAATTACGAAACTTCTGCAGGTTTATTTAATAAAGCAGCTCTTGAAGCAATGAAAAAAGATGCCACTTTGATCAATGTTTCAAGAGGTGGAATCATAATCGAAAGCGACCTTGCCGAGGCTTTGCGCAAACACATAATCGCAGCTGCTGCGGTAGATGTTGCAGAAATTGAACCACTCCCTAAGAACAGTTTATTGAGGGAGTGCCCAAATTTCTTGTGTACACCGCACATGGCGTGGTATTCCGAGCAAGCATCGTCTGATTTAAAAACCAAGGTTGCGGAGGAAGCTGCTCGGTTCTTAAACGGCCAACCATTGAGAGATTGTGTAAATATTTAGGATTAGGCAGGTGAAAATGAAAGCGATTGTTTTTACAAACCCAGGCAAGATTGAAGTGCAAGAAGTCCCGTTACCAGTTGTTGAAGAAGGATGGGCACTTATCAAAGTCTCTCACGCTGGTATCTGCGGCAGTGACCTTACTGTTTACTCGGGTTATCACCCAAGAGCGAAAGCTCCGTTGGTGCCAGGTCATGAAATCTGTGGTTATCTGGTAAGCGACCTACCTGGTTTACCAGCAGGCACTTTTGTAACAGTCAACCCACTTCTGTCTTGTGGGCAATGCGATCCTTGTCTGTCTGGCAATTCTCATGTGTGCCAATCTCTTAAACTAATCGGCATCGATCGTGATGGCGGGATGGCTGAGTACGTCACCGCCCCCATTCATCATATATTACCTGTCCCAGAGGGTGTTTCCCGCAGGTCTGCCGCATTTATTGAACCAATCGCCGTTAGTGTTCATACGGTGAGGCAAAGTGGATACGTTCCGGGAGATAATGCCTTGATCTTTGGTGCTGGAGCGATTGGTATGAGTGTCGCTCTGACCTTGAGGGAATTAGGTTGCCATGATGTGACAATCTGTGAGCCGAATAAAATCAGGGTCGAGAAAGCTTCCAGTCTTGGTTTTAGAGCTATCCAGACACATCCCGAGTTAATATCTGAGTTATTAAAACTAACGAATAACAAGGGTTTTGATTTCATATATGACTGTGCCGGGCATCAGTCTGTCGCAGAGATGCTTCCTGATCTCATCAAGGTCAAAGGGACAATTGTTATTGTCGCAGGATATAAACAATCGCCTGCAATGAATTTTCAAAAGGGGATGTTCAAGGAGTTCTC
Source organism: Anaerolineaceae bacterium (assembly GCA_003532515.1). Classification (GTDB taxonomy): domain Bacteria; phylum Chloroflexota; class Anaerolineae; order Anaerolineales; family Anaerolineaceae; genus Mesolinea. The sequence goes on from DOEX01000185.1 coordinate 14,831, forward strand.
AATCAAGTTCGTACGGGTATATCGGGATGAAGATTTTAAGATAGCTTGCCAATTAGCTAAATCACAACCCCTTTACGCTGAAGTAGTTACCCACGAACTGCCAATTAAAGAGGCTCAGCACGGTTTTGACTTGTTGCTGACTCCTTCAGACGCAATAAAAGTAACTTTCAAGTTTGACTAAGCAAGTCAAGGAGTGATGATGTTTGATATCTCAGGAAAAAACGCGATTGTAACAGGTGCCAGCCGCGGTTTGGGTTCTGTGCTTGCTTTTGGACTTGGAAAGGCTGGTGTCAATCTCGCCTTGGTTTCCCGTACAATACCCACCGATTTGATCCAGGAGCTCCAGGAGCTCAATGTCAGAGTCGTAGCTTATTCTTTTGATTTTAGCAATCCTTCTAGAATCCCTGAACTGGTTGAAAAAATCTACCAGGACTTTGAACAAATCGATATACTGGTAAATAATGCAGGGGCGCAAAGACGCAGTGATTCGGTCGATTTTAGTGAAGAAGACTGGGATTATGTGATCAATGTCAACCAGAAAAGCGTTTTTTTAATGTGTCGGGAAGTCGGGCGGCACATGGTGAAAGCCAGGCACGGAAAAATAATCAACATGGCGTCGTTACTCTCATTCCAGGGGGGATATCGGGTCCCTGCATATGCTGCCAGTAAAGGTGCAGTAATGCAGTTCAGTAAATCGCTTGCAAATGAGTGGGCGAAATTCAATGTAAATGTTAATTGTATCGCACCTGGTTATATGTTAACAGAAATGAATACCGCCTTGGTTAATGATCCAATCCGAAGCGAACAGATCCTTGTTCGCATTCCAGCAGGACGTTGGGGCCATCCTGAAGACTTAATTGGTACAGCCTTGTTTCTGGCTAGCCCAGCGTCAGATTACATTCATGGTATTACGCTGCCAGTTGACGGGGGTTGGCTGGGTAGATAATTAGTTATTTAGATACTCCATAGAAGAGTCCGTGTCGTAGGGATTGTGCAGCACGCTTTTCCCTTTATCCGGCCAACCAACGTTATATAGACTCTGGAATATTACCGACATAATGTTGGTTAGCAACTCTTGGAATGACGGCATCATTGTGTATGATGGAATCACAGCTCACTCTTTGTATTATTTGGGTAGAATCATTTAAGACCTTGTGCTTGGAAAGCCCATTATGTACAAACCAAAGATCATCACATTCCCGTTCGCTTTATATTTCATCCTCTCTCTGTTTGCCTGCCAGGCTGCGCCGACCCTGACACCCCCTACCGAACCTCCAGCTAAAGCAACACCCACTCAGACTGCGCCAACAGAGGTCGAAATTGCACAAGAATTTACGGCAACTGCCACAAGCCCAGCGCCAGTCTATGTCCACAAGCCCAATCTTGATCTTTCTGATGCTTTTAATAAACTGATTGAAACGCAAAACCTGGCAAAACCCCAAGGTAACCCGAACGAAATCGTCTTTACCTTCGAATTCAGCGGCTCCAACCCGATTGGGAGTTGGGTCTATGCTCTTGTTGCGCCTTTTCCGACCGTTGTTGAAGAAGTCAGCTCTACATGGCTTCAAAACCTCTGGCAGGGACAACCTGAAGATGCGATTTCCACCCTGATCATCAGTGAAATCGACTTGCCAGCCATCATCAGCATCCTGGGCGAACCCGGAGATTCAATTCAGACCCTGCCAAAAGAACAACTGCTGGAAACTGCCTGGACGACTCAAAACACCTGGGCGGTCATCCCCTTCGAAGAGATCCAGCCGCGTTGGAAGGTTATAACTATCAATGGGCAATCCCCCATTCATAAAGACTTTGCGGCAGATCAATACACACTGAACGTGCCGGTTTCTGCTGCATCGGTTGAGGAAGACGAAGAATTGAGCCTTCCTCCCGAAATGACAACGCTCCACTTCTCAAACCTGGATTCAAACAAAATTACGACCGTCATGCTCACCGGCGTTACCGCCCTTGTTCGTGCCACTGCCGTGGGGATGGACCAGCGTGGGGTGCT
>DOEX01000210.1 GCA_003532515.1 Anaerolineaceae bacterium
TGCCCAAGAAACCGGAAACTCAACCAAAGAAAATCAGCATTAGCTCTAAAAAGGTAATTGAGGGTTAGTCACAACCAACACTTAGAAAACACCCCGTCAAAGTCTGACGGGGTGTTTTCAATATTTGATGAGACTAAAATCCCTGTAAATATCCAAAACTCACATCCTGGTCACTGCAAGGGAGCGCCAGCGACCGTGGCAGTCTGCCTTTTTGAAGAGACTCTGGAACTAAAATTCTGACAATCCAAGCTTTTCCATTAAGGCAAAGTGGCTCCCATCATCCGAGGTTGAGAGGATTTTAGATAACCTTGCTCCTGATCAGTGTGGAAGAAAGCGATTCCTTCGTGTTCGGTCCGAATCTACTATAATTAGAATTCAGACCAAAAGGAGAGAACGATGAAACATAAAAAATACCTGGTCAAACCCGGAGAGAAAGTAAAACTGAAGGATTTTGACCCCAATGATTCCAGCGAATTTGATGGTAATAAGAAAGATGGCAAAGAAGCCCTCCTAAAACTGAATAAAGAAATCGAAGCTCTGCAGGAATTGATGTATGCTGAAGGGAAAAAGCGCCTCCTCGTCATCCTTCAGGCAATGGATACCGCCGGCAAAGACGGCGTGATCCGGGCAGTATTTGAGGGCGTAAACCCTCAGGGCGTGCATGTGGCTCCCTTTAAAGCTCCCTCACCTCTTGAGCTTGCCCATGATTACCTCTGGCGTATCCATGCTCAGACTCCTAAAAAAGGCGAGATCGTCATCTTCAACCGCTCACAATATGAAGACGTACTTCCAGTTCGTGTGCTTAACCTGATGCCAGAAAAAGTTTGGTCAAAACGCTTCCATCACATCAACGAGTTTGAACGTATTCTGGTCGATGAGGGCACCGTAGTCCTGAAATTCTATTTGCATATAAATCCAGAAGAACAAGCTGGTCGCTTCCTTGCCCGTCTTGAAGAACCGGACAAGCACTGGAAATTCAACCCAGGTGACCTGGAAGACAGAAAATTGTGGGACAGCTACATGGAAGCCTATGAAGACGTTTTGAACAAAACCAGCACAGAGTGGGCACCCTGGTATGTTATCCCCAGCAACAAAAAATGGTATCGAAACCTGTTGGTCGCGACGATCGTACGGGACACATTGGTCAATATGAAAATGGAATTTCCAGCCCCACCCCCTGACCTGGAAAATTATCACCAGGCTGTACTGGAGATTGTTCGTTCGTACGAGCAGAAATAATTGAGCGACCAAGCCAATCCCGTTCCGGATGCCGTCCTGGTTGGGCGTTTGCGCAGAGAATTTCTCTTGCCAACCCGTACGGCTCCCTCTTTACACCAACCTGGCGGCAATCTCGCTTACGCCGCTGCGTCGTTTTTACTGTGGGGGGGTAAACCTGGGCTGGTTTCACGCGTCAACAAAGACTTCCCTTCTGAATGGCTCGAGCAATTCGAAGGCGAGGGCATGGACATCGCGGGCATACGCCAGGCAAACGAACCTATCGATGATCGATTTTTTGTAACCTATACCAGCGATCTTCAACCTCACTTTGAGAACCCGATCACCTGGTTTGCAGACCGGCAGCTTCCTTTTCCACCTGAACTGCTCAGTTACACCCCCACGATCCCGCAATATTGCAGCAAAAACGATTATCGTCCGGATAGCATTCGCGTCACCGATGTTCCTCGTCTCTATCTGGATGCTTCTTCTGCCCATATCTGCCCGATTGACTTTGTCTCTCACAAGATTTTGCCCTCGTTACTGAAGAGTGGAATGATTTCTACGCTGACCATGCGTGCCTGCAATTGTTACATGGACCCCATATTTTGGGAGGAGATCCGCGCTCTTGTAACGGATGTTACGGCATTCATGATGACCGACACCCAGGCACTCAAATTGTTCCAGGGAAGAAGTGTGGACCTGTGGGAGATTGCGGGGATTTTGGCTTCCTACGGACCGGAATACATCCTGATCAATGCCAGGGACGGCACACTCATGGTGTACTCACGCCTCAAACGTAAACGCTGGCTTTTTCCTGCTTATTCAGGTAAACCTGCTGACCCCACAGGAGTGTTGGATGCTTTTGATGCCGGTTTCCTGGCAGGTTATCGCAAAGAGTACGATGTGATCCAGGCTGCGCTTTACGGTCTGGTCAGTGCCTCTTTTTGCGTTGAAGGCAGCGGACCATTTTACTTGTTAGAATGTTTGCCCGGATTAAAAGAAGCCCGGCTCAAGGTCTTAAGTCAACAGGTAATGGAGGTGTAGCCGAAGGTAGAGGGGTCTCGGTGGGTAATTCAGGCTGGCTGATCGGGATCAACCTGATTTCGTAAAGCCACTTCCAATGCTTGCCGGTTACAAACAGGCGATTAGTCTCAGGGTCATAAGCGATCCCATTCAACACCTCCCCTGTTATTGCCTGGTTTTCTTCCGGACGCAGTCCACCCATGTCTAACATTGTTGATACCAATCCGGTTTCCGGATCGATAATAGCAATCTGGTCTGAAAGGTAAATATTAGCGTAGATATCTCCGTTGACGTATTCCAGTTCATTCAAATATTCGATGGGTTGGTCCTTCCAGGTGACCAGGGTTTCGTTGTGGATAAAGCCACTGTCTGGATCGGCCCAAAAGAGTTTATTACTACCATCCGAAAGAATCAGCCCTGAGCCGTCACTGGTAAGTCCCCAACCCTCTGTACTGTAAGAAAACTGGCCCACATTTTCGAAGCTCTCCAGGTCATACACAAAGGCGGTCCCTTCCTGCCAGGTCAGTTGATAGAGCAGCCCATCCAATTCCATCAAACCTTCCGCAAAATATTGGTCTCCTAATTCAATTTCCTGCAGCACTTCACCACTTTCTGGCTCCACTTTGCGCAGCGAACTTCCTCCATACAAGCCGCAGCTTTCATAGAAATACCCGTCACGGTAGATCAGACCCTGGGTGTAACAGCCCGGATCATGCGGGTAGCGCTCCACAATCTGGTAACCACCGTAATCGCCTAATTCGATCGCCGTGGGGGTGGCAGTCTCTGTTGGTGGATTCAATTCGAGTATCTGCGAACAACCAGATAACGCGACCAAGCCAAGTACAGCAAGGAGGATGAGAGAATAATTTGAGAACCTCTTTTTGTTCATACTGTCATATTTTAGCTTAATTCTCAGGATGATATGGCAACCCTATCCAGCCCTTCCTTTGGGCAATTGGAGGGGGAGGGGGTAGTTGCACTTCAATTTTTCTAGAGACTTCATTATCACAAGTAGAATTCTTGGATGGCTTGACGATGTAGAGGCATTCCGCATTGAGGTCTTTATATCGGGTGATAAAATGGAACAAACTTCACTGGAGGAAACATGACAGACGTTCTTGAACGTTTTCTGCGTTACGTAAAAATTGACACTCAATCTGCTCACCATGCTGAGTCTTACCCAAGCACCTTTAAGCAACTCGATCTTTTGCGCTTATTGGCGGACGAACTGCGCCAGCTTAACCTGCAGGAGGTCAAACTGGACGACTATGGTTACGTTACAGCCACGCTGCCGTCCAACGTCAACCACCCCACTCCCACCATTGGCTTCATCGCCCACGTGGATACCAGCCCGGCCGCATCTGGCAAGGATGTCAAACCACGCCTCGTAGAAAATTATGCAGGGGAAGATATTGTTCTCAACCCGGAACAAAACATTCTTCTAAGCCCATCGCAATACCCCGAGTTAAGCAAGCATATCGGTGAAACCCTGGTTGTCACCGATGGCACCACGCTGCTGGGTGCAGACGACAAAGCGGGTGTTGCTGCCATCATGAGCGCAATGGCAACCCTGGTCGCTCATCCTGAGATTCCGCATGGCAAGATCCGGGTCGGCTTCACACCGGATGAAGAAGTTGGTGCTGGGGTGGATCACTTTGATGTGCCGGCTTTTGGCGCTGATTTTGCTTTCACAATGGATGGTGGGCCCGTTGGTGAACTGGCATACGAGAACTTCAACGCTGCTGGTGCCGTGATCACTGTTCACGGGAAGAGTTTTCATCCTGGTGATGCAAAAGGAAAGCTGGTCAATGCGCTTCAGGTTGCCATCGATTTTCATAACCTCCTGCCTGTCTTTGATCGTCCCGAACACACCGAAAAGCGGGAAGGCTTCTTCCACCTCATATCGCTGAGCGGCGAAGCTGAAAAAGCCAACCTGGAATACATCATCCGGGACCATGACCGTCAATTGTTTGAAGGGAAAAAAGCCCTGATGAACCATGCTGCCGATTACATTAATCAACGCTATGGCGCTGGCACGCTTGAGTTGCATTTGAAAGACCAGTATTACAACATGCTCGAAAAAATTGCCCCCCACCCCGAAATTTTGGATCTAGCCCGCAAAGCCTACCGCGCCATTGGCGTGGAGCCAGTTGAGGTAGCAGTGCGTGGTGGCACAGATGGAAGCCGCCTATCCTTCATGGGTTTGCCAACCCCAAATCTTTTTACTGGTGGCTATAACTACCACGGTCGCTTTGAATATCTCTCCGTTGAAGAACTCCAACTTGCCAGCCAGGTCATCGTGGAGATCACCCGCCTGGCGACCGTAGATTAAGAAACTGTCTTACTTGTACTTTCCTTATCCTTGCATGGTCAGACGATCATGCAAGTATCTATAAAAGGGATATGCGACTTCTCCCTTGATAAAAAACCACAAAAATTCCTCAAAAAGTACTTGACATGACGTACTACGTCTGATATAGTAGTGTCACGTCAGACGTAATACTTATTGAAGGAAAATGAATGTTGAGCAGCGATGTACTTAGAGGATATACCGATACGATCATCTTGTCACTTCTTTTGGATGAACCAAATTATGGCTACGAAATCTCCAGAAGGATACGTACCATCACAAATGATCAATTTGTTATGAAAGAAACCACGCTTTATTCTGCTTTCAATCGGCTGGAAAAGAACGGCCTGATCAGTTCGTTCTATGGAACCGAAACCAGTGGCAATCGCCGCACCTACTATCGCTTGACAGACGAGGGTCGTGCCTTTTACAAGGAAAAGATTGAAGAATGGAAGATAACCAAAGAAATTGTTGAGAAATTCGTTCGAAATTAGGAGATAAAAATGGACGCTATCAAATCTTATTTAGAAAATATGTTTCTTCATCTGCCCAAATCCCCAGAAGTGATTCGGGCTAAAGATGAACTCTCCCAGATGATGGAAGATAAATATAACCAACTGCGCAGCGAAGGTCGTACGGATAACGAAGCCGTCGGTCAGGTCATCGCCGAATTTGGCAACCTGGATGAACTCGCCGCGAATTTGGGAATCAGCAATGAAGTCAGTGCCCTCAGTACTGAGCCGGAACAGATCAATATGACTGATGAAGATGTGGAACGCTATTTTGCAATCAGCCGGGAATCCAGCAGACAGGTCGCCGGCGGTGTTGCGTTGATCCTCTTTGGTGTGATCATCCTGATCCTATTGCAATCCATAGCCGACAAAGGTTTCGTTGCCGAAAAGGTTGCTCAGGCGTTTGGCGTAGGTGGATTGTTAATGATGGTCGCCATCGCCGTTTACATATTCATCGTGGCTGGTGTCAAGACAGATAAATACGAAAACATTGAAACCAAATTCGTCAATATCGACCCTTATCTCAGAAATCGCATAAAAATCCAAAAAGACGAATACATCCCTACCTTCGGTCGCACCATTGCTATCGGTGTCTTTTTGATCCTGTTGGGTGTTATTGTGCTTGTAACGGCGTCTAT
>DOEX01000083.1 GCA_003532515.1 Anaerolineaceae bacterium
TGGTTTATCTCTGCTGATGACGACAGCCGGGTCTGCTTCAGGCAGCATTTTCCGGTCAGTTTTTACGTTGCCGGTCCGAATGAGACCCTGCAGGCCCTTTGGAAGCTGGTGTCAGGTCGCCCGGGTGTGCTTTCACTCAGCCGGCAGCGCAAGCAGGATGTTTTTGAAGAGCAACCAGTGGATGTGATGCAAATCGAGATGGAGTCGCCCGCCAGCCAGGTGAAACTTTTTCACGAAATTGAAGAACTTTACCCGGACCTGACTTATTATGGTGCCGATCTGACTATCAGTACGCGCTACATTGCCCGTTATGGCGCTTTCCCGCTGGCACTGTGCCAACTGGAGGTGGACGAAAACAATGTGATCCAATCCATCCAAACGCTCAATGACCGTTGGGAGCTTTTCCCTGATTTGCCGCCTTTGCGGGTGCTGCGCGTCAGTCCGGATGCTGACCCCAATCGCAGCAGTGTGCAGTCGCTCCTGGTCTACTCTGACCGTTTTGAGCAGCGCCTGGCTCTCGACCCGCGAGGCGCTTACCTGCAGACACTCGACCAAATCCTGGCTGAGTACAACCCCGATATCCTGGTAACAGACTGGGGTGACAGCTGGCTGATCCCATTTTTGCTCAAAGAATCGGAAGAAAAGGATATCCCACTGCAGCTCAACCGTGACAGCACCCGACCGGTGCGCTGGCAAAAAGAAACCACCTATTTCTCCTATGGGCACATTATCTACCGTCCGGAGGAGGCACACCTCTTTGGACGCTGCCACATTGACCGCAAATCTTCCATGATGTGGTCGGATTACAGTCTGGCAGGCACATTGGAAATGGCACGCGTAACCACCCTTCCGATCGAAAAGGCAGCTCGTGTTTCTCCCGGTCAGGGCATCTCGGCTATGCAGGTCATTACTGCGCTGGAAAAGGACATCCTGGTGCCGTACCAGAAACGCCAGTTCGAGGAATTCAAAACCGGTCTGCAGTTGATCCAATCTGACCGGGGCGGCATGGTCTACCAACCACTCACCGGGCTGCACACGGATGTAGCCCAGATCGACTTTATCTCCATGTATCCGGCCATTATCATACTGGGCAATATCTCGCCCGAAGTGCCGCTGCCGGATGGCTTGACCCCTGCAGACGAGAATCTGGGGGTGGTGCCGCTGACGCTCAAGCCGCTTTATGAAAAGCGGGTCGCTATCAAGCAAAAGGTCAGGACTTACCCCGAAAACCATCCCCTGATAGCCAACCTGAAAGAACGTGCCCAGGCACTGAAGTGGCTTTTGGTGGTTTGTTTTGGTTTTCTGGGCTACAAAAACGCCAGATATGGGCGCATCGAAGCCCACGAAGCCGTCACCAGGGGTGGGCGCGAGGTGCTTTTGCGCGCCAAAGACGTGGCGGAAGAAGAGGGCTTTGAAGTGCTGCATATGTATGTGGACGCACTTTGGGTCAAAAAAAAGGGCTGTAACAAACCGGAGCATTTCACCGAATTGATAAAAAAGATCAATCACCGCACCGGTCTGACCATCAACCTGGATGGGGTGTACCGCTGGGTGGCTTTTTTGCCTTCCAAAGTCGACCCGCGCATTCCGGTTGCCAACCGCTATTTTGGCGTTTTTCAGAGCGGCGAGATCAAGGTGCGCGGGCTGGAGGCACGCAGGCGCGACACGCCAATTTGGATCGCGGCAGTGCAAAAAGAGATGATCAACCTGCTGGGGCAGGCACGCACAAAATCAGAGCTGGATGACTGCATCCAGGAAGCTTTCAACTATTACCAGCAGGCCTTGCAGTCTTTGAAATCAGGGCTGGTGACGCCGGAACAATTAGTGATCAACGGAAAGGTCAGTTACGCCCTGGAAGCATACAAAGCTTCCACGGCTTCAGTGCGGGCAGCCAGACAGCTACAGAACGCCGGTATGCCGGTCAGACCTGGCATGCGGATACGCTTTGTCTATACACGGGGTGAGCCCGATGTGGTCGCCTGGGATTTAGGGATTAGGGTAGAACCTGCTGCTATCGATTCAGCCAAATATGTCGAGCTGCTCATCCGGGCTGCCAGCTCTGTGTTATCTCCATTCGGTGTTTCAGTTGATATTCTGCGTGAGTGGTCGCTCTCCGAAGGCTTGCAGCTTCACCTTCCCTCTGCGTTTTAAGTAAAACCTGAATTAATTTGTGGCTACGCGCATTATTCGGCGTGTAAGTTATGAATCAAAAATCTTGTGGCGCGACTTATTGCCTTATATTTATAAGGTTTTGGCTTCGTTTATTTATGGCTACGCGCAATGTCCTGCCTTCATATTGAAACATATTGAAAGGGAAATGTCTATTATTAAAGGCGTTATGTAAGCTAATTTTAACAATGACCCTAATATTTATATATTTGTCTGCCATTTTTTGATCGTTTTCATAAAAACGATGTTATTTGTATCCAAATTGATCTATCATTTTGTATAATTTTCTATACATTTATACAATGCATGAGATATAATAAATGTATGCGAAAAAAGACCCCTATTTATAAAGAAATTCGAGCTGACCTGATACGCGAGATCGTTGAGGGGAAATATTCTAACAACCAGTTGCCAACCGAAGTCGAGTTTTGTGAAAAATACAAAGTTAGTCGGATGACAGTTAACAAAGCTCTTACAATGCTCGTCCATGAAGGGCTTATACGCCGTACTCCTGGCAAAGGAACTTTTGTAAACACCATAGAAATTCAAAAGAAAATCGCAGAACCCAGAGGGTTTAGCCAGGATATCAATATGATTGGTGCAAATCCCGGTTCAAAGGTTCTCGAGTTTAAAATGCTGCAAGCCAGGGAAAATGAAGAAATTGCCAGGATATTCCATGTTGAAGGCGATACCCTGATTTACTATTTTGTCCGACTCCGCAGTGCCAATGGTGCCCCCGTTGCGATCACACGTACTTACCTTTCCGGTGAGGTTGTAAAGGAACTGCCTCAGCAGACACTGGAGCAATCGCTCTATACCTACTTGAAAAACGAGCTTGGTATCATCCCCAAGTGCGATGACTATCAACTCAGAGCGCGTAATGCAACCAAACAAGAAAAGACCTGGCTTGGGACGACAGACGAACCTATCCTGGAAGTTAGGCATATTTCTTATACCCAATCCGATATTCCCTTTGAATATAACGAGTCGGCCTATCTTGGGAGCAAGTTCTTTTACGTTTCGAGCTCAACCTATCATCCACGTTTCAAAGAAAACGAAAACGAAAGTTAGGTTTGACTCTCGAACCCTGCTCGCATATAATAATTCGTTTGAGGGGAAGTGCTGGAATTGGCAGANNTTCGAGCCCCTCTTTCCCCACTTCACAATTAACCAAAGAGGTAACTATTGAAAACTGAAAAGACTTTTACTGAAGATCATCAGGTCCGCGTCAGGGCCGAATTTGAGCAGGAAACCCTGGAAGGTTTCAAACGCAAAGCAGCACGCAAAATTGCTCAAAAAACTCGTATTCCGGGCTTTCGGCCTGGAAAAGCACCCTACAGCATGGTTGTTGGGCACGTAGGAGAAGCTGCAATTCTTGAAGAAGCTATTGATTTAATGCTCAACGACGTCTACCCCCAGATTTTGGAACAAGAGAATATCGAACCATATGGTCCCGGAAATCTTGAGGATATTCCCAGCCAGGAACCCCCGGTTTTTGAATTCGTCATTCCCCTCAGCCCTGAAACTGAGCTGGGCGATGTTGACAACCTGAAGAAACCTTATGAACCTCCGGTGGTCACTGATAACGATGTTGAAGAATATATTACCCAACTGCGCCAAAATCAGGCTAATATCGTCCCCGTGGAAGGGGCTGCCAAAGTAGGTCAACTCGTCTATATGACGCTTGAGGCCACTGATGAAAACGCCAAGACTCCTGAAGAAGCCGTTATTGTTAAATCTGCTCCTCAACAAACCTTAATTCCGACTCTAAAAGAAGAAAAAGAATCGGAGTGGCCTTATAAAGGCTTTGCCCGGGAACTGGTTGGCAAAAAAGCTGAAGATCAATTCTCACTCACTCACACTTTCCCTGCTGAAAGCAAGGATGGTGCTCTTGCTGGTAAGACCGTTCGCTTTGATATCAATATTCAGTCCGTCAAAGAGCTGGAACTGCCTGAGATGGACCAGGAATTTCTGACTTCGATTGGCGGTTTTGAGAACGTGGAGACCTTCCAACAAGCCGTACGCCAAAAACTCGAAAACGACCGAACCTCTGAATATGACGACACCTATTACCTTGAACTTGTTGATACCTTGCGTTCTGGTGCGACCCTGAAGTACCCGCCCCAAATGATCAAGGAAGAAGAAGACGATGTCCTGCACCGCATCGAGCACGATCTCGAGCACAGAGGTTTGGACCTGGACGTTTATTTGAAGATCCGCAAGATGGATAAAGAGCAGTTCATCGAAGAAGAAGTCAAGCAAACTGCCAAAGACCGTTTGGAAAGATCTTTGGTTATGGATGCAATCACAAAGAAATTTGGCGTCAAGGTCACCCAGGAACAAATGCAGGCAGAAGTAACCGGTGTTCTCAATTCATTGCTCATAAGCGGTGAATATGAGGAAGCTGAAAAACAACTCGGAAAGAAGCGTTTCACTGAAGCTATCTCCAACGAGGCTGCCAACAATGCCCTGGAAAAGGCAATCCGCCATCAGTTGAGAACGCTGGCATCACCAGAATCTTTTCCTGTCATCGAAGAAGTAGCTGAAGAAGAGGCTGTTGAAGAAATTATGGATGCTCTAAATACTGAAATCGAAAAGGAGAACGTTGAATCTGAGCCTGTGGAAGAAACCGCGTCAGAAGAAAAAGCGCAAGACTAACGTTTTTCTTATATTGAGCCAGTAAACTGAAAAGAAAAAGGACATGAATATGCAAATAAATGATTTTCAATCAGTGATCCCTATGGTAGTTGAACGGACTGCCAATGGTGACCGTGCTTATGATATCTACTCTTTACTGCTCAAAGAACGGATCGTTTTCGTCGGCTCAGCCATTAATGACCAGGTTGCTAATGTTATCGTTGCTCAGCTACTTTATCTGAGCCAGATTGACCCGGAGAAGTCGATCCAGATGTACATAAACTCTCCTGGTGGTTCAATTTACGCTGGGCTGGCTATCCTGGACACGATGCAGATGATCCCCAACCCGATCAGCACAGTGGCCGTTGGTGTAACTGCCAGTTTTGGTACCGTTCTGCTGGCTGGTGGAACCAAAGGTCAGCGCTATGCCCTGCCCCATGCAACCATCCACCTGCATCAGCCGCTGGGTGGTACCGAAGGACAAGCTTCGGATATTGAGATCATGGCGAAAGAAATCCTGCGTCTCAAGTCAGACCTAAACAAGTTCTTCTCAGATGTGACTGGTCAACCTCTCGATGTCATTCAAAGAGATACTGACCGCGATTTCTACATGACCGCTGAACAGGCAATGAAATACGGTCTGATCGACAAAGTCTTGACTGCCCCTCAAAAGTAGAAATGATCACAGATCATTTCCCAATGCTCAAAGGCCTTATCCTCGATATGGATGGGGTCCTTTGGCATGATAGCGAACCAATCGGAAATTTGTCTGAAATATTTGCGCAGATCCAAGACCTTGAGCTCGATTTTATATTAGCCACAAACAACGCCACCAAGACCATCCAGCAATACGTGGAAAAATTAGCAGGTTTTGGGGTTCAGGTGAAATCAGAACAGATAATTACCAGTGCTGTCGCAACTTTTCATTATTTACAGGAAACCCTCCCCGATAAAAAAGTGGTTTTTATCGTTGGTTCTGAATCCTTAAAAAAGGATGCCCAGAGCAGAGGTTTTAACCTGTTGCTGGAAGGTGAGCAAAAACAAGCCGATATTGTTATAGTGGGTCTTGACCCGTCAATGACATACGAAAAGATCGGCTATGCTGCAAAACAGATCCGTGCTGGCGCAAAATTTATCGCTACCAATACGGACGCCACCTACCCAACCCCCGCAGGATTGCTTCCTGGTGCTGGAACGGTGGTTGCAGCAGTTCAAACCGCCTCTGGCAAAGAGCCTTTGGTGATCGGCAAACCCTCTCCCAGCATGTATTTACAAGCGATGGAAGTTATGGGGTTGACACCAGATCGGCTGATGTGTATTGGCGATCGTCTTTCCACCGATATTCTCGGTGCGCATAACGGAGGCTTCCGCTCAGGTTTCGTGCTTTCAGGAGTGAACACATTCCAGGACCTGGAAGATTGGGAGCTGCAACCCGATATCATTGCAGAGAATCTTACGGCACTGATAAATGGATAAACAACTCTTGCTCGACCTGAATAAAGAAGAACTGGCCGAAGAACTAAAAAAGCTCAATCAACCTGCTTTTCGCACCAAGCAAATCCTCGAAGGCATTTACAAACACCATTATGGTGATTTTTCTGCGTTTGGGAATCTTCCCAATTCTCTAAAAGCCGACCTCGATGCCAACTTCCTGATCGATCCGATTGTTTCCAGTGAATCGATTATTTCCAGAGACAAAAAGACCGTCAAATTTCTGTTTGAAGTCCAGCAAGGTAGCCGTATTGAAACCGTTCTGATGAAATATTCTGACCGTAATACGGTTTGCGTATCCACCCAGGTTGGCTGTCCTATGGGCTGTGTCTTTTGCTCTACTGGTCAAATGGGCTTCACACGCAATCTCAGTGCCGGTGAAATTCTGGGGCAGATCTTGTTTGTAATGCGGACACTGGAAGCCAATGGTGAGAAGTTGTCCAACATAGTCTACATGGGGATGGGCGAGCCTTTTCTCAACTACCCTGCTTTGATGCGATCGATTGAGATTCTTACGAATTCAGAACTTCTCAATTTTGGTGCCAGGCGCATCACAATCAGTACTGTTGGGATTATTCCTAAGTTGAAAGAATTTACCGAACTGGATTCTCAGGTTAATCTTGCTGTCAGTTTACATGCGCCGGAAAACGAATTGAGATCGCAACTGGTGCCAGCCAATCGCATGCATCCGTTAAAATCGCTGATAGCAGCCTGCAAAGATTACACCGATAAAACCCGTCGTCGGATTACCTTCGAATATGCTTTGATCGATGGCATCAATGACAATGATACCCAGGCAAAACAACTGATCAGCCTGATTAAAGGTATGCTCTGCCATGTCAATTTGATCGCACTCAACCCCAGCAAGGAGTACCCACTGCCAGGTTCAAGCCGCGAGCGTGTGGACGCATTTGCCAAAATATTGACTGATTATGGCATTCCTTGTTCAGTTCGTTTACGACGCGGCATCGAAATCAATGCCGGCTGCGGACAGCTGGCGCAATCCCAACAATCCAAATGATATAATCCAGAGCCTATGGACAACTTATTCAAAAAATGGCGTGACAGCCTTCAAAAAACTCGTGAAACCACGTTTGGTAAGATTGCCAATCTATTCGGTGCCACCGAAATCGACGATCAAACTTTCGATGATCTAGAAGAATTGCTGATCCAGGCGGATGTTGGTGTGAAAACCACCCTGGATCTGGTGGATACAGCCATTGAGAAAACAGACGAACTCGGACTAACCCGTACCTCGCAATTGGAATCCTTACTGAAAGATGAACTCTCCAACCTTTTGTTTGAGGCTGTGGAGCCGGACTTCTCTCAGAAGCCTACCGTTATCATGGTTGCTGGAGTGAATGGCTCCGGCAAGACGACCTCCATCGGCAAACTGGCTGCCAGGTACAAAAATATGGGCAAATCCGTGTTGTTAGTGGGGGCTGATACCTACCGTGCAGCCGCCGCTGACCAACTGGAAATCTGGGCTGAACGTGTTGGTGTGCCCATCATTACCGGTCAACAAAACAGCGACCCTGGTGCCGTGACTTTTGATGGTATCCGTGCAGCAATAGCCCGTGAAATCGACATAGTCCTGATAGATACAGCTGGTCGTCTGCACACGCGCTACAATCTGATGGAAGAAATAAAAAAGGTCTATCGTGTGGCAGAAAAAGCCCTGCCAGGTGCACCACATTACTCCTGGATAGTTATCGATACAACAACCGGTCAAAATGCACTCAACCAGGCTGAAGCTTTTGGTAAGGCTGTCAACCTGAACGGCGCGATACTGGCAAAGCTGGACTCCTCCGCTAAAGGTGGAATGGTGTTTGCGATTAAAGACCAGTTAGACCTACCCGTCATCTACGCTGGTTTGGGCGAAAAAATTGAAGATCTGCAATTGTTCGACAAGAATTCTTTCATAGACAGCATCTTCACAAAGAACGAAGGAAATTAGCATGGCTGAGCTGACTGACCGTATTAAATCATTGGAAGATCAATTCAAATCTCTCCTGGAGCATCTTTGACTTAGCTGAAAAAGCTGAAGAATTATCCAAATTGCACAAACTAAGTGAAGAGACCGGTTTTTGGGACGACCCAAACAACGCCCAGTCTGTAATGAAACGTATCGCCTACCTGGATGACCAGATCGACGAATGGTCTTCCCTACAAACCCAGGTGGAAGGGCTAACTGCTTTGTGGGAGCTCGATGACGGCAGTTTGACCGATGAAATTGACCAGCACGTCAATGAACTGGAAAACCTGCTGGCGAAAAAGGAAATTGCCCTGCTCCTTTCTGGAAATTATGACCATGGGAATGCTCTCCTGGCAATTCATGCTGGCGCAGGCGGCACCGATTCCCAAGATTGGGCAGGCATGCTCGAGCGCATGTATCTGCGTTGGGCTGAGAACAATGGCTATAAAACTGAGGTTCTGGACCGCACAGTCGGTGAAGAGGCTGGGATTAAGTCAGTCACAATTTCTTTTACAGGTGAGCTCGCCTATGGCTATCTGAAGGCAGAAAAAGGTGTCCACAGGCTGGTCAGGCTTTCTCCCTTTGATGCAGCCCATCGCAGGCATACATCTTTTGCCTTGATCGAAGTTTTACCGGAAATCGAAGGTAATGATGACATCGTGATCCGCCCCGAGGATATAGAAATCGAAGTTTACAAGTCCTCTGGTGCTGGTGGGCAGAACGTACAGAAAAATATGACTGCTGTGCGCATTATCCACCTTGCCACAGGGTTGGTGGTTACCTGTCAGAATGAACGCTCACAGACCCAAAACCGGGAGTCAGCCCTCAAGGTGCTTCGGTCACGACTTTTTGAATTACAGGTGCAAGCGCATGCTGATGAGATCTCGGATCTGAAAGGCGAGTTCAAAAAAGTTGAATGGGGCAGCCAGATCAGGTCCTACGTGCTCCACCCATACCAGATGGTCAAAGACCACCGCAC
>DOEX01000077.1 GCA_003532515.1 Anaerolineaceae bacterium
GCTCACCTCTACCACCTGGGTTTGGGTATTCTTGGAGATCCGCTTTATCAGCCTCCGCAGTTCAAAGCAGCCTCGAAGCCAGAGGTCGAGCGCATGATGCTCCACGCCTCAGAGCTCACCTTCACCCACCCCAAAACGGGTGCACTTATGCGCTTTCGCACCGGATAACACGCGAAAAATCTATGCACTTTTGCGTTTTGGATATGACAAAAGAGAGCGCAAAACCGCTACTTTGCTTTAGCCTTTCGTTGGGAGTGTGGCACGTCCCGTTCCGCTGAATCTTTCGTAGGGAACGTGGCCCTGCCCTGGTAGCGAAGCGGATAGGGCGTCCCGGTCTGCTTTAGCCTGTCGTAGGGAACGCGGGCGACTTCAGTTATGTAGGGAACTGGCAGGCCTGTTCCTGATTGTTCGAGTCTGCAAATTCCTTTAGACTACACCCACAAAGAAGGATGCTTTTGCCTGATTGACGTAAACCCATAGAAACCAATAACTACATGATATAACCGACGGTTTTGTCGGGAACAGGCCTGCCTGTCCCGCTTAATCTTTCGTAGGGAACCCGGCCATGCCCTGGTAGCGAAGCGAATAGGGTTCAACCTGACGTTACAAACATCATCCTGCCTTTTGTCTGTGCATCAGAATGAAATTGATTTTCCTAAAGGGACTGACCTGCATTTACCTGCAGATTGCCACGCCCCCTTTGCGTTGGACGGGATAATTGTGACATTCACATCGGGGGCTCGCAAAGACGATCTTTTTCTGGTCCTTTTGACTCCCCCTGGCTTTATTTTTCCTCATCCGCCTGAAGCACGCTAGCTTCCGCCTTTTCAATTTCCAGGCGGTCTTTATCGGTCAGCTTAAATTTGAAAACTACCGGGATGATCGCCAAAAGCGATGCCCAGGCTGTGATCAAGAAGGGGGTCGTAGGGGAAATATTCGTATAAAGTTTTGCACCAATTGCCGGCGCGGGCAGAGAGAAGAGCCCCAACCCGGATTGCACCAAGCCAAACCCAGTCCCACGCAGCTTCTGCGGTAAAACTTTACTTAATAACGACTGATAAGCCGGACTCATCAGGCTAAAACCGACCCCAATGGTGAAATAACTGACCGCATACATCAGGAAGGTTTCGGCTTTAATAAAGATAAATAAAGCAATCGATTGCATAGCAAACCCCAGTGCGATCGCCAGGCGTTCTCCGCGCTTGTCCGCCAGGTGACCAGCAGGAAACGATGTCAGCATCATTGCGATCCCCAAAATTGAGCTGAGCCAGCCAATCTTTTGAGCGCTCATCTTGGCAATGCCTTCCAAATAGACTGGAATCAGGCTGCCGGAAAGCGAGAAAGATATATCCCTGATCCCGTCTGTGATCACAATCCAGGTCATCACACCGCCGGCAACCACCAGCCCAAAAATCGCGGAAAGATTCACCTTCAGGGCTCCCAGCTGCAGACTGGCTTTCTTGCCCTCTTCCTGTCCTGGATGCTTTGCTCTGTTTGCCATGAGTACCCTCATAATGGTCGCGATGGTATAAATCGATGCAGCTACCATCAACATAACTTTGAACCCATATCGATCAATCAGGTATCCCCCAAACGGCGGACCTACAATAGAGACGATGGTGTAAAAGGTGTCCACCAGCCCATAAACCTTTGCACGATTACTTTCCTGGGACTCCTCGGCGATAAATGCGCCAAAACTGGGTCCGACCAAAGAGCGCGTGATGGCGTTCAATCCTTCGCCCAGAAAAACCCAGCCCCAGGTTGGTGCCAAAATCAGGGCGATGTAGGATACCACACCCGAAACACTGCCAGCTGCAATGCTTTTCAACCGCCCAAGGCTGTCCGAAATCCAACCGCCTAAGATTTGCAGAATCAGAGGAATAATTTGAGCAATAGTGAAAAAGAGACCAATCTGGGCAACGTCTGCTCCCAACGATTTGAGGTAAAGCGGCAAAAACCCGCTATACATCGCCCCGGCGACATTGGCAAGGATCATCGTCACCAGGAATAGACGTAACACAGGTGAGAGCAGCGGAGCTTTGGAATTTGATTGTTCAGGTGTGTCCATAAACCCAATTTTATAGCCTCGAACCAAAAAATAGGTCCAAGCGTACAATTTTCCCCTGTTCAAATGAAAATCTTGACATCGCCAACGATTATGCTAAACTTCTGCTTGGTCGGGGAAATCAAAATGACCGAAAAGAATCGGCTCAGATAATCAATAATCGCTCATAAAAATATCGCTATTGCTCTATTTAATTTGGACTGATCGCATGCTTGCCAAATTGAATAGTTCAAACCTGTGAAATAGCCAGACGAATTGGCGTGTTTTTTGCCAACTGGAGGAACGGGCGCACGTTAACAATAGAATAAAACGCTGACTGAGATCGCCAGTCAGTGACAGTAATTTCTGTTTCTAAAAACAGGGAAAGTAAACAAACCAATCACCAGACATTCCTTAGGAGGAAAAAATGAGCATGGATTTTGAAAATGTCAATGATCACAATATCAGTTTCAATATTAACAATCGCGGTTGGCGCAGGATTTTGAGCCTTGCCCGCATGTATGGATGGGAACCAGCCGGAACGGTGAGCGACGGGGACTATCAGGGGTACTTCTTGAATGATGGTCAACTGGTCACCCGTGAAGACGCGCTCGAACTCGGCAGAGCCATCGCAATGGCAATTCCCGATCTTGAAGACGAGAATCCTTCCAATGATCCAGAGGCACAATTTGGTTGGTTTTGGGAGGCGGAGATGGCGAAGCGGGTAGTTGAAGCCCTGCAAGAGGGCAGGCGAGACCCTGCTTACATCTTTTTCACCACATTCTGGACAAAAAAGTTGACCGAATTCGTCGAATTCTGTAAAGCCGGTGAATTTCGGATATTCTAATCGGGGATGGAGAAGGGGTGGTGCAGTTCAACTGCACCACCCCTTCCTTGCTTCTGTCAGGTTTAGTTTATCAAGGTTTAGGGCTCTCGCCGCCTTCAGCTTCGTGTTTGGTTGCCAAAGACTGGCGAATTTCCTGCTTCATCCGTTCCACTTCCTCGGAAGGTTCGCGTGAAGCAATTCGGCTGGTTTCGAGCCCCAGCTTATCTGAAAGCAGCAAGGTCAACAAGCCTTCCATAATGCTGCTGCCCGAAGCGCCTCCTTCACCCTGGTTACCACCTACCACTACTCTTGGCACCACATCCACACGGGATTCCTGCACAGCTTCCGCGAAGCGGTTCATCACCTGCTGGGTCACCTGGTATTGAGGTCCACCATAGGCAGCCACTTGTTCTTCGGTGGCAATAGCCTGGGCGATACCGACCCGGGCAATTTTTTCGGCTTCCGCATCTGCCAGTGCCCTGATTTGGGCGGCTTGCTGCAAGGCTTTCATGTAGTCAGCCTTACCCTGGTTGGAAAGCACGGTAATACTCAGTTCGGATTCAGTTATATTGCGCTGCTGTTCCGTGCGTGCCTGGGCTTCGCGTAGTTCGCGTTCCTTGGCGGCAGCATCTTGCTGGCGTTGGAAGGTCTCGATCTGTTCAATCGCAATCTGGCGGGATCGCAACTGATTCAAGATCACTTCCATGTTCTTATCACTGCCAATGGTGGTAGGCGTTCCAATAAGCACCTCTTCCAACTCCAGGTTGTAATGCAGGAATTTTGCCTTCATTTCCTGGCTGGAGAGATCCTGGATCTCGTTACGATCATGGATCAGCTGGATCAATGTGCGGGTCTGACCGATGTTCTTGAAATACGCCGAAACCATTGGGTCGAGAGTTTGTTCCACCAGTTTCTTGACATCACCAAAACGCTGCACCACCAACGGGGCTTTCTGGTAATCGATATGGATCACCACCGAAAGCGGCAGGGAGGGTTCAAAAGCGTCTTTGGTGATTAGTGACACTTCCGAGAGGTTTTCGTCCAGGTTGTGCGAACCAACTTCAGACTTGATCCACTTCAAAATAATGTTGGTGGTCGGAACTGCTACCACTTTGCCGGCATAGGTATTAAAGGCGTATTTACCGGGCAGCAATGGCACATTCCAGACACCCCGGCTGCCAACACTTACCAGTTCGCCATGCCGATATTCCGTTCCTGAAAGGTCTTCACTGACACTGCCGGTATACGAAACAACCACACCCACAAAACCCACCTCGATGATGGTTTTTTGGATGAGTTCCACGGTAGCAAACAAGCGGTTGAGATAATAAGTGCCTTCAACCAGCACTTGCAGCTGACGTCCACGCAAACCATTTGCGGCGATAAAACGATCGGGCATTTGGAAGTTGTTATGGTAGGTGAACTCATCGTTTTGGTCCTGACCGACAAGTGGAGCAATGATTTCTCCCGATGGCAAAGAGAAGCCATCATGAATAGTGACAATACCAATCAGGTCATCCGAATCTTTAATGACCACCGGGGTAAAACCTTT
This sequence comes from Anaerolineaceae bacterium, assembly GCA_003532515.1. Lineage (GTDB taxonomy): Bacteria > Chloroflexota > Anaerolineae > Anaerolineales > Anaerolineaceae > Mesolinea. The sequence goes on from DOEX01000077.1 coordinate 4,423, forward strand.
GCGACCACTGATCACAGCTGTCATGGATTCAATTGCCGACTGGTCGTCCTTGCTCAATGAAAGGAAGTGAACCCGATCCTCCGTTATGACCACAAACTGTGCCTGGTTGATGGCATAGGTGCCTTCGCGCAGGATCTGGCGCTGCGGTCCCCTCTGACCGCCATTAGTCAGAAAATGAGTCACGTCCTGGAAGTTGTTCGCCGTGGTGTTGCTGGCTAAAACCTGCATGGCAGAAAGCGGCTGACCATCGCGCGCGAAAACGTAACCGATTTTGCCCTGTGGAATGGTCACCAATGGCACCACGTGAACGCGATATTGGATCGGCATCAGGTA
>DOEX01000114.1 GCA_003532515.1 Anaerolineaceae bacterium
CGAGTAAAGAGAGATTGCTTCGCTTTGCTCGCAATGACGAAAAACCAAGAACAAAAAGCTTGCGAGAGAGATTGCTTCGCTTCGCTCGCAATGACGAAACACAAAGCCCGTCATCGCGAACTCTTTTGTGAAGCGATCTCTATTTTACGAAAGATAAAAGGCAGATTGCCACGCCGTTTTGTCAAACGGCTCGCAATGATGGAATCTTAGCCCTCCTCCACGTGTGGGGGAGGNNCGTAGCGAACGGGGGTGAGGGAAAAGCAGTTTGTCAAGACGCGGAAAGAGAGATTGCTTCGCTTTGCTCGCAATGACGAAAAACCAACAACAAACGGCTTGCGAGAGAGATTGCTTCGCTTCGCTCCCAATGACGAAACATAAAGCCCGTCATTGCGAACTCTTTTGTGAAGCGATCTCCATTTTTCGAAAGATAAAAGGCAGATTGCCACACCGTTTTACCAAACGGCTCGCAATGACCAAAAAAAACCAAAGGCAGATCGACACGCTGTTTTACCTAACGGCGTGCCTTACTTGAGTTTCTTCATCATCCGCCAGGCAGGTTCGTGGACTGATTGCCACTGCCCAAATTGATCCTGGTAACGCCAGCGACCTTCTTCCGGACCGACCACCCGGTAACCGTGTTTTTCATACATCCGTCTTGCCAGTTGGTTGTCGCGGGCGACGTTGATTCTCAGCGTATCAAAACCGCGTTGAAGCAAGTAATTTTCAACAAAACCGAGAATATGACTGCCAAGCCCATGATTGCGGTAATCCGGTTTCAAGCGGAAAGAAAACAAATAGGCGCGGTGAATGCCGTCCGCCAATTCTGACTGGCTTGACAATAACGAAAGAAATACTTGCCCAATAATTTCTCCATCCTCGTTTTCAGCTACCCAAATCAAGGTGTTACCGCTACGGCTATTTTGATAATGCTGCTTGTAAAGACGGCGAAAATGAGCAAATTCCCCATCCCATTCCATACCTGGCAGGTCAGCTTCCTGCGCCGGGCGAATGCGGACGAGATCGCCATCAGGCAATTGATAGGTAGTCTCAGCGAAGGTTTTTGTGCTCATTCTGCTTGCAGTAAACGCTCCAGAAAGGCGATTTCTTCCTCGTAGCTGTTGATTTTCCCGTCCAGCCAGGCAGAGTGCAATTCTGAGAGGATGATGTCATAGCGAGGCGAAGGAGACAATCCGCGTGTCTTCAGGTCTTCACCAGTCGTATAAGGTCTGACGCGGCGATAGGTTTCCAGGTAATCGCGCAGGGGCTGAACCCGAGTTCGATCTTCGTTTGAGAAAATTACGGTCTGGATCACCAGTTCCGGGTAACTTAACAAGGTTTGAGTGATTTGGCTGGGCTTCAATTGTTGTAGGGCTGGCAAGAGCTCTCTCAGTTGGGCTGTCTGCCTGATCTTTTCGACAACCTTGGCGGTGAGGCGCAGTCGTTTGGAAACCGTAGTAATTGTCTGGTCAGGATAAACCTCCAGCCAAAGCAGCCAGATTGAGGTCTGCAGGTCTTTGAGGTCCAGGCTGTTATCTTCAACATGTTCTGCGGTTGATTGAACGCGCTGTTGTTGGAGGGGACTCCAACCAAGTCCAGGATGGATGGCAGCCAGGATCCCCAGGTTTTGGAGCGATTGCATGATCTGAGAAACCTTGCTTTCCTGGAAGATCAGATCGAGTTCGTGCTGGATGCGTGCGCCAGAAAGCTGATCGATGAGGGGCAGGCTGGCTCTCAGCAGGCTCAGTGTGCGTGTTTCGATCTCGAAATCAAAGCGTTCTGCAAAGCGGACTGCGCGTAGCATTCGCGTGGCATCATCCACAAAGGATAAGGCATGTAAGACCCGGATCTGCTTTTGCATCAGGTCATCATACCCGCCCCAAAAGTCGAAAATCAGTCCCAAATGTTCGCCATCCAGCCGTAATGCCAGCGTGTTGATGGTGAAATCGCGACGATGCAGATCCATCTTGATACTGCTTCGCTCCACCACAGGCAGGGCGGCCGGGTGATCGTAAAATTCGGTACGTGCGCTGATGAGATCTAGGTGCTCAGGCAGCGCCCATTCTCCTACGTTTTCAATACCCAGGGCAGAAAGAATTTCCTCCCGGTTTTCGGAGAGGATCCACTTGGCAGTCCCAAATCGTTTATGCGCCACAGCCCGACCACCATAGGTATTGACCATGTGATCGGCGAATTCGATGGCATCTCCTTCCAGGACAATATCAAAGTCCTGGCTGGGACGCTTCAAAAGCAAATCCCGCACAAATCCACCCACGATGTAAGCAGGCAAATTCAGCAGGCTGGCTTGCTCTGCCACCGCCATTAGCAGGGTCTTGCGTTCTGCAGTCAGTGCAAGGTTTAGCTCAGTGATCATTTCGGCTTGTGGCAGGGGGTTTCCGTTGATACTGAGCGTACCAATCAGGTCCGTGCGCGTAACGATACCGATGACGTCACCCGATTGCGGGTCAACAACCGGAACCTGCCCCCAACCGGTGTTTCCCATAATTTCCTTCAGGCGAGTAATGGAATCATCTGGAAAAACCCTGATCTCACCTGCTTCCATCAGGTCTTCCACGCTCTTATCCAGGTTATGCTGCAAAGCCCGGTCCACGTTTCGGCGGGTGAGCAGTCCAATGACGTTGCCACCTTTAACCACCGGGTAGCCTTCGAAGCCATAACGATTCATCAGCCGGGCAGCTTCCTGGGCGGTCATGCTTGGCTTGAGCACCAAGGGGTCGCGAGACATAATCTGGTGCACCTTTAATTCAGGAGTTACCACCACTGGCAGATAACTCTGCAGTTCTGCAATTATCTGCTGCATCAGCATGCGAGTGTTCCCTGACGTGGGTTTATCTTCAGGGCGGATCAAAGCTGAGGAAGCCCGTTTATGCCCACCACCTTTGAAATGGCGAGCAAGGCGACCGACATCCAAACTGTCCGTGGTCGAGCGTGCTACCATCCGCACTCCTTGCTTGGTTGATACCACCAACACAAGTCCGTCTGGATCAAGAAAGTCGCGCAGTTTATGCGCCACAGATGAAATTTCGTCATTCAGGTCAAACGCCTCAGCACTGGCAATCAAAATGGTTTGCCCTTCAACAATAATACTGCTTAGGTTGGTAAGCAAGCGATCATAGAGCTGCTGCTGAATGTTCGTTAGGGGTGGGTTGAGGTAGCGGGAAACAATGTTCAGATCAGCCCCGTGTTCAAGCAAGAAAGCTACCGCCCTGGCATCCCTGGGTGTGGTGTTGCTGTACCCGAGCGAACCGGTATCCTCGTAAATTCCGAGCAGAAGCATGGTCGCTTCCAGGTTCCCCAGTTCAAGGTTGGCTGACTGAATTTTTTCGACCAAAAGTGTCGAACATGCCCCGCTGTTTTCCAGAATCATCTCCCAATCGGGGTGAGATTGTTTTTTGCGAGGGTGGTGATCAATGACGCACACCTTGGTATTGTCATTGAGACCACGCAGGGTGACCAGCGATTGCGTATCCACCAGGTAGACCTGTTCGATACTCTTATTCGGCAGGTCGTTGATGGTCGAAAAACCCAGTTCCTGTCCATATTTTTCCAAGAATTCCCGGCCGTTCCTGTTAATTTGCCGGGGTAGAAGCGCGTAAGCCTCAGGCACAAGCAAATGCGCTCCCAGCATTGAAGCCAGGGCGTCAAAATCCGCTTGCTCGTGGGTCATGATCAGTTGCATGTTCTCATCCCTTCAGGTATCCTGGTTTCAATTATCGTACCAGTACGCCTGGTTATCGGGGTTATAGGCATTATAAATGGATTGCGATAGCCTGGCAAAAAGCCTGTTGGCTGGATCGTAAAGAAATTGTTCCTGGGTGTGGGCAAAAATGACCAAAACGTAATCTCCACCGGGGGTGAAAACCACAGCGCTATCACTCATGGTATGGATCAGACCGTCAATCTCGTTCGTCCAGCCGTGCTTGTGGGCGATTGTTGCCTCAGGTGGCAAACCTGCTTCCAGCAGTGCCAGGATCTTGTTGCCCTTCAGGAATTCCAGCATCATGGCACACTCACTGGAAGTCACTTGCCCGCCAAAGAGTTCCTGTTCGTTTCCAGTAGAACAACGGTAAATTCTAGCCAGAAGGTCGCCCGCCTCACTTGGTACGGTCTGATTGTAAAAATCTGGATCAAGGTAAACATCCCTGCGCGAATTTGC
>DOEX01000075.1 GCA_003532515.1 Anaerolineaceae bacterium
ATGCCTGTGACCCTGCAGGACAAAGCCCTGCCCTAGGGGACCGCGCACCCACACGCGCTCACCGGGCTTCAGGTTGCAGAGCGCCTCACTGACAGGTCCTACTGCAGCAACGGTCAGGCTAAACGGCTCTTTGGCAGCGATGCTGAAGGGCTTTTCACCGATGCCCGGCAGCCATGCCATCACGTATTGCCCGGGCTGGGCCTCAGGCATGCCCCCATCACAGATGAGGGTTTTGGTTTGCTGGTTTTCGATCCTGACTGTATCAAGTAGATACATGTTGAACAAACCGTGATTCAGCTTTTTCATACATCAATCCATCCCAATAAGTCACGACAACTTTGTACAACTTCGCTAAATGGAATAGCTGCTGCAAAAGGTTTTTTCTTTGCGAAAGATATCCAACGGTCTTGCATAAGGCGATTCTGACTCATCGATTCCAGCAATTCATTGAATTTTACCACGTTCAATTCTGTGCTCTTGTGATTGAATGTTCGTATGAGCGCCTGGTTTAATGTGTGAGGGTCGATTTGATGCGGTTTCAGTTTCATAATGCAATACACATCATAAAAATCCTTGTTCCTGCTGTTAGCAAGGCTTCTTGCATAGAGCATTTACATCTTCTTTGCAAGAATTGTCTCAAGGTTGTAGGCGAGAATCTGTATGGATTTGCCTTCATAAAGTGTTTTGTATTGATACGCCAGTGCCTCGGGTGTAACCGGATCTCCGGTGGCAATATCGATTCGAATCGTCTGCTTGATATTAGCTAGCAGGCATTGAATCTGCATTCTGAACCCACCCTATATGTCTTCATCCCGAATCGGTTCAATGCTAATAATCTTATATTGGATGTCGTCATATCCATCAACTTTAAGGATTTCTTCCAGCAGCAGTAAAACTTGCTGCTCTTCGAAAGGTTGATCCTTCAACAACAGATCCATATCAACCGTGGTTCTGCTGGCAATCCCTAACAATGAAGACAGGAGGAAACCTCCTTTGAAAATGAACGATTTATTGTATGAACTTAGGGCAATGCGCTTCAAAATGGCTTCAAGGAAAAATAGGGTCGAGACCGAATTAAAGTTTGCCCCTGTCTTGTCTATCAATTTATAGGTTTGGCTAATGAGCCTATCTTTATTCGTAATGCACCTTGACCAGCTCTTGAGTTTGCCGCTCAAATTTCATCTTCCTGGCGTAATCAAACAGCCTGGGGATGTCTTTGCTCTGGCTCTTAATATAGTATCTGAGTGCTTGAGAGAATATTTCTGAGTCGATATCCGGTCTATTCTTGATCAGGTCACAGATTGTGCGTTCATGGTCATAAACTTTTACTGTGTTTCCAAACATAGTCTCGACTCTCTGGATTCCGAGTTCATAAATGCTCTTGTTTACAAAATGGACACGGGCATCCTCACTGATTCGATTGGCGTTGTAACCTTTCGTTAGTTGGATAGTTATGGCAGAATTGTTATAGGTGCTGAAGTTGAGATACATTATAATTTATCAAAGAAATAGCATCCATGCAACATCAATCTGGAAATCAATATCACAGTGAGCCCGTATTATGCCAGGCTCGAAAGGTTTATGATGAATCCCATTCCTCTCAAGATTGCCTATATTGGTGGTGGAAGCCGCCTTTGGGCGCGTAATTTGATGATCGATCTCGCTCTTTGCCCTGACCTCACCGGTGAGATCGCACTCTATGACATCGACATGGATTCTGCGCGTCTTAACGAACAACTCGGTAATTGGATGCAAGACCAGGAAGGTGTTGTGTCTCGCTGGCACTATCTTGCCGTACCCACATTACAGGACGCATTAGAGAACGCGAATTTCGTCATTATCTCCATCCAGCCGGGACCACTGGAATTAATGGCGGAAGAGATCGCGCTGACGGAAGAATATGGTCTCTTCTTCCCGGTCGGCGACACGACAGGAGCTCCGGGGTTGATTCGCGGACTTCGGTCTGTTTCCGTTTACGAAGATTTCGCGGATGCGATCGCCACAGTCTGCCCAAACGCCTGGGTGATCAACTACACAAATCCCATGACCATCTGCACTCGGACACTCACCCGCGTGGTCCCAGAATTAAAAGTCTTTGGCTGTTGCCACGAGGTGTTTGCCACACAAGCGATGCTGGCGCGGATTGCTGGGCAATATTTGAATATTGAGCCCCCTTCTCGGGATGAAATACAGGTTAATGTACTGGGAATCAACCACTTCACGTGGGTGGATCGAGCAATGTATCAGGGACACAATTTGTTCGATATATTGAAACATCATTTAGAACAGCCAGGAACACTTCGCGCATATACGCAGGCTGAGGTGGAAAGTTGGAACGACTGGTTCCGCAGCGCAGAGCGAGTCAAGTTCACACTGTTTCAGCGTTTTGGGATTCTCGCTGCGGCTGGTGATCGTCATCTTGTGGAATTTTTACCGGGATTTATTCGTTCCCCCGAGACTTTATTCAAGTGGGGCGTCATACGCACGCCCGTTTCATGGCGTATTGAACGCTGGACGACTGCCCCGCAAAAAACCCGCGATCTGATCAACGGCGTCACGCCATTTGTCCTGGAACGGTCAGGCGAGGAAGGGATTAATATGTTCAGGGCTCTTCTGGGCTTGGGTGATCTGGTCACGAATGTCAATATGGAAAATATTGGACAAATATCCAATGCACCTCTGCACACCGTGGTGGAAACCAATGCCCACTTCAGCCGCGCGAACATCCGACCGTTGTGCGCAGGCGCGCTCCCTGCCGGGATTGCGTCGCTCATCAATCGACACATTGCCAACCAGGAGTTAATCATCGAAGCTGCGCTGACGAAGAACATGAACCTTGCATTCCAAGCATTCGTTAATGACCCGACCAATCATCTTCCCATTGACATCTCCTGGGAATTTTTTAATAGAATGTTGCAGGTGAGCCAGAAGTACCTGCCTGCTACAGCAAGAGCAATGGAAGGGCGCATATCCCGGTAGACTCTCCACACTTACCTGGAAATTTACATTTTTAGTCAGAACAGTAGAGGGGATTCTTTTCATGTTCCTGTTTCCCAATCACCGGGGATAGGTCAGGTTATGAACATACCAGTTAAAAATCACATATTGACAAGAAACCACAAAAATGATATCATAAATTTGTTTTTTTCAACAAATTTCAACAAATTTCAACAAAAGGACGACCCATGACAACCTACGAACGTCGCCAATCTCTACTCGACATACTCCGCAAACATACTGGTTTGGGCGTTCAAGAATTGGCCACAGCTCTGGATGTCTCGGAAGGTACCGTTCGGAATGATCTCAACGCACTCGAGTTGCAGGGATTGTTGACGCGCGTTCACGGGGGAGCCGTCTTACACCAGCAGGAGCAATTCCAAAACAACACATTCATCAAACGATATCAACAAAATGCAGCTGCCAAACTTGCCATTGCACGCGAGGCAGCTGCATTGGTTAGTGATGACGCCTCGATCCTGTTGGATGCAAGCAGCACCGCTTATTACTTTGCGCAGGCATTGTCCAAACATCAACGCCTGCGTGTGATGACAAACGGCTTTGAGGCAGCCCGAGCGTTGTCTCAAAACACCACAAACACAGTCATCCTGATTGGGGGGATTGTGAACAATGGATCTTCCTCTGTAACAGGATTATTGAGTGAACATATCATTGAAGAAATGCATGTCCAGAAGGCATTTCTTTCCTGCAGCGGTTTCAGCTTGGAACACGGCATGACCGAAGTTCACTTGGCGGAGGCGCAACTGAAACGGAAGGTGATCGAGTCGTCCCAAGAATTATTTGCTCTGGTGGATTCCTCTAAGTTTGGCAAGGAAGACCTGACTTCCTTTGCGCGTACGGAGAGGATCAGCCGCTTGTTCACAGATCAACATTTGTCTTCAGACTGGCCAGAACGGTTGAGACAGGCTGGCATTGAGTTTACGATTTGCGAAGAAGATGCAGCCCCTGTCAAATAAATGAACATAAGAGTCTGCATTACAGAAATGGAAAACGAACAGCATTGGGAACTCAAGGGTCTGGATCTGACCATTTGGGCGCGACCCCACTGAAGGCCTTTGAATGCTTGCAAAGAGAGAGTAAAGGAGGTTTCTTTATGCGCAAAAAGTCCGGTATCGTCAAGTTTTTCAAGCGCAACGCTGTCGCTTATATATTCCTCGCGCCGTGGCTCCTGGGTTTCTTCGTACTTACAGTTTACCCGATGGGATACTCGCTGTGGCTCAGTTTCACGAATTATGACTTCACACAGCCCGATGCGACACAATGGATCGGGCTTGGCAACTATCTGAAAATGTTCGGGCCAGTGTTCGGGCTGTCCGAATTCAGCGCATCCACGGGCGAGGTTATGCGCACAGACCCGTACTTCTTAAAGTCGCTGTCCGTGACGCTTACCTATGTGTTCGTGTCCGTGCCGCTGAAGTTAATAATTGCCCTCGCTGTGGCGATGCTGCTGAACCAGAAACTGGGGGGGGTGTCTTTTTACCGCGCTGTGTACTATATCCCCACACTCCTCGGCGGCTCGGTGGCCATTGCGGTGCTGTGGAGGAAGCTGTTCGAGAAAGACGGCCTGGTAAACGGCTTACTGGGAGCCATCGGCTTCACCAACCTCCCAAGTTGGATCACCAACCCCGATTACGCGCTCTGGACGCTCGTTTTGCTGTCGGTGTGGCAGTTCGGCTCGTCGATGATCATCTTCCTCGCTGGGCTGAAGCAAATCCCGGAGGAGTATTATGAGGCGGCAAGCATGGACGGCGCGACCAAGGTACGGCAGTTTTTCTCCATAACCATACCCTTGCTCTCGCCGGTGATTCTGTTCAACCTGGTCATGCAGATGATATCCGCGTTCCAGGCGTTCACCCAAGCTTATATCATCGGCGGCGGCAGGGGAGGCGTTCTCAACTCCACGCTGTTCTATTCCCTCCACCTGTATATTCAAGGATGGACATACCACGAGATGGGTTACGCGTCCGCTATGGCATGGGTGCTGCTGCTCATTATCGGGTTGGTTGTGGCGATTGTCTTCAGAACATCGAAATTGTGGGTGTCATATGGAGCCGGAGATTAACATGAAAACCAAAACAGTTGTACGCCATACATTGACACATGGGTTCATCATCGTCCTGGGACTGGCTATGATCTATCCCATACTCTGGATGATTGTCAGCTCATTTAAGCCCAACAATATGATATTCAGCGACCCGGGAATCATACCGAAAGCCGTAACCATTGAAAACTACATCAGCGGGTGGAAAGGCTATGCGGGTGTGTCCTTCGGGAAGTTCTTCGCAAACTCGACCCTAATGTGCATAGGGGCTGTCGTCGGGAACCTGATAACCTGCACAATGGCTGCGTACGCGTTCTCGCGACTCGAATTCGCGGGCAAGAGCTTCTGGTTTGCGGTGATGATGGTAACGCTCATGCTCCCGAGTCACGTTACGACCGTGCCGCGCTATATCATGTTCAACACCTTGGGGTGGGTGGGTTCGTACCTCCCGATAATCGTACCGAAATTCCTTGCGACGGACGCGTTCTTCGTGTTTCTACTTGTGCAGTTCATGCGCAGTCTGCCGAAAGAGCTCGAAGAGGCGGCAATTATCGACGGGTGCAGCAAATTCGGGGTATTCTTTCGTATCATCATACCGCTCACGACCCCCGCTCTGGTGACGACCGCGCTGTTCACGTTCCTTTGGACGTGGGATGACTTTTTTAACCAACTGCTGTACCTCACAAATCCGAAGATTTTCACCATATCGAGGGCATTACGCACGTTCGTCGGTGATGCGGGTTCAGTGTCTAACTGGGGTGGCGCCCTGGCTATGTCCACGCTGTCAGTGATTCCTCTCTTTATCTTGTTCTTCGCCTTGCAGAAGTACTTTGTACAGGGTATTTCGACCACAGGTATAAAGGGTTAACGCAATTACAGGAGGTTGAGTATGAAATGATGTTTGGTGACGCATTTTCGGGTTTTTCCGCTGACACTATACAAAATAAGGAGAATAAAAAATGAAGAAAATCAGTATTGTTTTCACGATCCTGGTAGCGGCTGCCATGCTGCTCTCTGCATGCGGTACAGCTACCCCCACTGATGCCCCGGCAACTCAGACGCCTGGACCGACCAAGGCTGCGCCAGAGCCGACCGCAGTGCCGACGAGCGCGGCCCGCTCCGACGGACTTCCCGTTTACACAGGCGGCCCCGCCGAGATCCGTATGGGTTGGTGGGGCAACGACGAACGAGCCGCCAAAACCCTACAGGTGATCCAGCTGTTCCAAGAGGCATATCCCGAGATCAAAGTCATGGGTGAGCCTAATGGCGGCACGGCCGACCACTTTGCGATCATTGACACGCAGCTAGCGGCTAATAACGCCCCCGACATTATCCAGTTCGGCGGCAACTGGGCCGATTACCAGCAGTACCTTGAACCACTCAATGGCTATCTCGGTACACAGCTCCTAATCGACACCCCCGAGCGGTTTGACCAGACTGCGCTTATCCCAGCGACAGCAGCCGATGGCAACTTCTATGTCGTAAGTCTTGGCACGAACACGCTCATTCTCGCCTATAACAAGACGATGATTGAGGCAGCGGGTGTCCCTCTCCCAGTAGACAACATGACCTGGGATGAGCTCATCGCCTACGGCAAGGAGCTTAAGGCGAAACTCCCCGAGGGTGTTGCACCCTTCGTGGACAACAGCACCAATCAGGCGAACTACCTCAGCTATTTCTATACTCAGCAGGGTACCCAGTTATGGACTCTTGACGACGGCGGAAAATCCTATGCGACGGTTGAGTCCGCCAAGAAATGGCTTCAAATATGGGCGGATATGCGCGCTGAAGGGCTAATCCCCGATGCAGACACCACCGCGACCTACGCCGAAACCGGGACGGACAGCTCGGCGCTAGTGGCGGGCAAGGCGGTTATTGGTTTGATCTGGAGCAACCAGTTAACAAGTTACCAGGCAGCCATGACCGATAAGCTCGGCGCGACGACACTCCCCGTGGGTGGCGAAAAGTCATACGTCATTCAGATGAGCCAGTACTTGGGTATGAACAAGGACAGCCAGAACAAGGAAGCAGCTGCGTTGTTCATCAACTTCTTCGTTACCACGACCCAGTCGGGGGCGGTACTCCAAACCAATAGAGGCATTCCTTGCTCTCCGGCTGTGCGCACTGCAATTGCAGTTGGAGCCACCGAGACTGATGCGGAGGTTTACAGGATCTACAATGCAATAGCCGACCGCACGATCCCACAGGGACCGAACCTCCCGAATGACCAAGAGTTTGTGAACGAACTTGCGCTGATCGGTCAGTCGGTAGCGTACGGAAGGTCCACGGTTGACGAGGCCGCGGCGGACTTGCAAGCATTGATCGAGCGTCTGGCGGTCAAGTAAGTTCCAGCAAGAGTGACAGTTTCAAAAAGCGCGGGGTCATAGACCCCGCGCTTTTACATTCCCCGATCTGGACACATTTAACCGGGATTCCATTGTTACATACTTAAGAGACTCAAGTGCTTTTTAAAGTAACGGGTCAAATTCGCACAATATCCGTCTGCATTTTTTATTAATGTGTTATGTATCTCTCTACCATACTTCATAATGGCTGAACCAAAAGTCACATGCAAGATCTCACGTGCGTGAAAATCATCCAATAGAGCAGACAGCTCGACAACATTCGGAACTTTACTTATCTCAGCAGACACATGGTAGGTTAACCTGTCTTCTGAATACCTTTCCAAACCTAGGGACCAAATCTTAGAAAATAGTTCAGGTTCATTGAGAGCAATGGTTCGCAGTCCTTCCAGGTAACTCGTACCCGCTGTTTTTACATGCAATCTTTCACCCCAGTGCTTCACCATTAAGGGGTAAACGCTGAACTTGTCTGATCCTGAATGCAAGCTAATTTTGTAAGAATCGAAATGGGCAGTGACCGCAGCATGCCTGGCCAATTCAATATCCAATGCTTGAATATCACCAATATAATCCACGCCTTTTTCAAACCGGCCGATAGAACGCGGTGCCAATGATGTGAACTTTATCCCTTTACGCATTAGTTCATTGGCAATAAAAAAATGCTCCAGTGGCGTAGTAGGTGTATCTGTTTCATCTACGGAGATCTAAAAATAAAATTCATCTTTGAGTTCGCTGAGACGTCGGTACATTTCTTCTGTATGGCGGATGGCCTTACCATATTTGACCAGCGCTCTCAAGAGGTTTTCCATGTCGAAAATACCAAATCCGTGTTCTTCAGGATTCGCTAAATATATTGCAACCAACTCACCCCAATCAAAACCCTTGGTTTTTTCCAGTAATACAGCCATTGGATCAGTATCCGCTCAGTTATCCACATGATCACCGGGATCAACTGTGAATAAGGTATATCCAGCATCAACAAAACCTGCCAGATCATCCACGGTTTTAAGGTGATCGGCGTCAGCACCCCAAGGGGAATCCAAACCTGCAGCATCGACCGCCCGTCTCGCATCATTAATCACCTGTTGGAGGGTACGCCCTATTCGCGCATTTTCCCTTACAGACTGCTGCGCAAAAACCGGAGAAAACCGGGTTCCCTTTACAGCAGCAATATGACCAGGAGTGGCAAGTCGTAGTCGATCGCCAAAACCAAATGAAGGTCTTATTCCAAGAGGAGTTAGCATAAATTCATCCTTCTGCAGGGTTCAACCCAGTTATTCAAATAGTTTGTAGGAACGTATTGCCAGCCTGACCGAAAGGTCAAACATCATTTCCAATGCATCGTCCATATCAACCAGGTGTCGAACTACCAATCCAGCAACCCAGTTTGCAGATGCCCGGCGCCAGACATCATGCCTGGTAGGAATGGAACAAAAAGTGCGCGTGTCATCATTAAAACCTGTCGTATTATAAATACCGGCGGTTTCCATAACCTGATCAAAATACCGCGCCATTCCATTTAAACTATCATGGAACCACCAGGGCGGGCCTATTTTTATTGCAGGATAATGACCTGCAAGGGTAGCCAGTTCACGCGAGTAAGATGTTTCATCCAAAGTGAATAGAATTAATGTGAGCCTGGTGTCATTGCCATATTTATTAAGAAGAGGTTGTAGATTACGGGTGTATTCTGTCTGAACTGGAATATCACACCCCTTATCCAGACCAAATCGCTGGAACACGAGATCATTGTGATTCCTGAAGGATCCTGGATGAAGCTGCATCACAAGGCCATCCTCAATACTCATGCGAGCCATTTCGATGAGCATATGGGCTGTGAACCTGGCAGAATCTTCATTGCCCACCTGTCCGTGGAGAGCGCGTTGGAAAATTGACTCAGCTTCGATTTTGGATAATTCTGCAGTCTTAGGAGTGATGCACGCATGATCCGTGGCAGTAGCACCCATTCCCTTGAAAAATTCTCTGCGTTCTTCCAAAGCATGGATATAAGTTACGAAATCAGTGATCTCATATCCGCAGACTCGTCCCAGGTCAGCAATATTATTCCGCCAGTTTGGAGCATCCAAGTTGACGACCGCATCCGGTCGAAAAGTGGGAATGATCCTGCCATCCCAACCAGATTCCTTGATAGTTTTGTGGTGAGTCAAGTTATCAGTTGCCGCGTCAGTAGTGCATAGAACACTGATATTGAATTTCTTGAACAATGCTCTCGGAGAGAATTCCGGGCGGGACAATTTCTCAGAGATCTCATCGAATAAAGTGTCTGATGATTCTAAAGATGGTTTGACATTAATGCCAAATACTTCATGCAAATCCTGGTTCAACCAGATACCCGAAGGGGTTCCCCGAAACAAATGGTAATTCTCACAAAACAACCTCCAGATTTTCCGGTGGTCGTTTTCAACATACCCACCATCTTGGCGTGGAACACCTAGGGCTTCTAGCGGAATTCCCTATGAGTACAGCATCCTGGTTATATAATGATCTGGAATGATGAATAAATCGGCTGGTGAACCAAATGACGCTTGAGAATTACTAAATAAAGCTGGATCCACGTGCCAATGCGGACTGACAATTGGTAGATGGGCAATTGTCTCATACAAAGTAGCAGCAACATTTCGGATGGAAGGATCGGGTGAAAAAAAGCGTTCAGGTGGAAGTGATTGTTGGGTTAGACTATTCTTCATCGATTATTCTCCTGATTGAAGCTTATAGTTAGCACTGCCGCTAGCGTTAACTAAATTATAATCAAACTTGGATATTTGACTGCTAGTTATAAACCCATTAAGAATTGAAAACTCTGGTCTAAGAATCCTGGCAATGTCCCGTGACCGAAATCTGGATAAATTGCCATTCTCTTATGAGAAGTGATTTTGTTGTAAGTAGCAAACTGCGACGATGGAGGGCAAATCGTATCCATTAGCCCAATTCCCCAAAGAATATCTGCCCGGATGCGAGAGGCTAAGTGCTGAATATCGATGTATCCTAGCTTCTCAAAGACCGAATCTTCATGCTCATGCATTGGATCAAAGAAACGAAAGTACTCCTGCAGTTCTCGGTATGCATCTTTGGCCTGATCCATTTCCCAAACCCGTTTGTAATCACTCAAGAATGGGAAAATCGGAGCTGCTCGTTTTATCCGTGGCTCTAGAGCTGAACATGCAAGGGTTAATGCTCCGCCCTGACTTCCTCCCATGACTCCAATTCTATCGGGATCAACATCAGGCATCTCCATTACAATTCTTGCCAATTGTGCAGTATCTAAGAAAATCTGCCTATACAATAGTTTTTGTGGGGAACCATTTAACGCCTCGTCAAGCCCACGGATGATGTGACCGTGAAGTGTATTGCCAAGAACTCTGCCAATATCCTCAGATAGACCTCCCTGCCCACGGCAATCTAAAGCCGCAACTGTAAACCCCAGTGCAACGTAACCCAGTTTATCTACCCAATCTCCAGAGTTCCCGGCGTATCCGTGGAACATTAGAACTGCTGGATGAGGTGAAATAGCCTTCTGAGGGAGGAGTAGCTTGGCGTGCACACGCGCACCACCGATTCCAGTGAAATACAAATGAAAACATTCAACACCTGATACTTGAAATTCAGATGGTATCATCTCAACTTGCGAATTGATCGAACGCATTTCTGCTAAACCTTTATCCCAAAAATCGTCAAAATCATCCGGCCGTGGGTTAATTCCTTGATATGTTTTTAGCTGATCAAAAGGAAGATCAAAAAAAAGTGGCATGTTCGATTACTCCTTGTAGATAAAGAATTTCGTAATATATTTTTATGAGAGGAATTTTTTTATCAAACTAAGTAATCCGTCATAAGTTTTT
>DOEX01000105.1 GCA_003532515.1 Anaerolineaceae bacterium
CAGGTTTGATTAATATTTTAGTAAATGAATGGTTTCTAGCCACCTGACAGTTATACAAATCATCGAAAGGAATAGCTTTGTCCAGGACGCCTTGGGGAAGATAAGTGTAGGTCACGACTTCTCCGTCAGGATAGGTCATGCGCTTCAATTGATCCTGGCTGTTATATGACCAACGGGTGTTATAGGTGCCCTTGTCGGTAATGGTCTTGCTTTCGGTGACCATCCGCCCGCGCAGATCATAGGACCAACTGGTGCTGCCACTTTGTACCCCATGCGGGGCACTTTGATCTGTCATCCCTGTGCGGTAGCCATTCTGAGCAGTGCCTTCATCATAAGTATATTTGACGGGCCAGCCTGAGGTATCAGTACCGCAATTTTGACTTGCAAGGATAAAGTCCTTGGCCACCAACCGGTTATTGAGGTCGTATGCCAGGCAGGTTTGCTGAACTTTGGCATCAATCTGAACAGTCAGGATGCCCATCGCATCGTAAGTGTACGCCCATGTGCCCATGTCGGCATCGGTCATTTGGCTCTTTAGCCCTGAGGGATAGTAGCTGATGGTGGTGAGCGCATCACCATACTGGGTGCTGATGAGCTGCCCCAGGGTATCGTAAGTATAGCGGGTAGCAGGTCCCGTCCCTTCAGGAGGCATGGGAGGTTCTGTTACACCATGGGCTTGAAAATTGAAAGCCATAAGAGTTAACTTGCAGGTACTTGTTGGCATAAATCCCACAAGTCGGAATAAAGATGAAGTTTGTAATAAATATCGAACCGTAGTCCCACCCGAATCCCGAAATACATTTTATGTTCTTTAGCCTTTGGTCGGGATTTACACCCGGATATGTCAGAAATTACTCACCCATTGTAGTCGCTCAACCCTATCTATCGACTGCAAGGGGTGTAAGACGTTGGGAGCGTCATTTCGAAGCGGTACTGATCTAGTTTTCTTTTTTAGGTGGAGTTTTCCTTTCCAACCATAGAATTGGAATCCAAGTATTTTTCAAATTTATGAGATAATCCGGTTTCTGAGTTTTATCTCCAACCTTGAGAGCAAATACATCCATCAGGCCCCTTGGATTTTGAGGAATAAAGCCTGACCCTACAATCACCGGATTTTGGTATTCCACATTCTTTTTACCATTTACGCATAAATTCCATTGCAACCCAGTATCCTCATGGCGCATGTATTCGCCAAAATACATGCTCATATCGACTACTAAACTGTTTGTTTCGTCTGTCAGAGTTGTGACGATGGTAGGCAAGTTTTTAAACCTTTCAGGAACACTCGCATAATACTGTTCAAGTTCCTCAGTTGTTTGTAGCCTTAGTTCCACATGGCCAATGAACCAGCGTTCTAGCATTCTTACTGTTTCGGGTTCATAACCCAGCTCCCATGCTTCAAAACCAGGTGTTGAATTTACATAACCCTGAAGGACCTGTAATCGCTCAGGGATTTTTGCAACGTAAAGCTCATACCAATCCTTTGCATCCTTGCGTGAAAACGCATTCAGCCAACTCATGCTTGGAAAGAGAAATCGAGTGTAAGTGTAGGACATATATTGATGCTCCATTATTGAATCATATGAGTTGTTATATTATGGTCATTAAGAAAATTGAGCAATGGACCGCTTGGCCCAATTTTACCTGTGACAGGACTTTTAAAGAAATACCATTCAACACCTTGCACTCTATTATTTTGAAGAAGAAAGTAATCCTTCAATACCTGCATTTTGCTCGAATTTGTTAAAGGAACGTAACCGACCTTAGATTCCATTGCGATCCTGTTAGCATATATGTCTACATATCTTTTTCCGAGATTTTTGGGAAAATATTTTTGAGAAACCCCTCCGAAATTATCCTGCAAGTATTTCTCTCCAATTTGTCCTGTCGATCCAATTTTATTGGTTACATTGTCTACAACTTCACTCGCTTGTTGAACTTCTGTTGCACAACCGTCGTCAGAGCAAGCTGCTGCTGTAGCCGTTGTTGCAGCTGTGATCAACCCAACTGCTGTATGAATTGCTGTTCCTGTGACAGCAAATCCTCCTCCTATTACTGCCCCAGAAATAATTTTGTCAGCACTGACATTGGTGGTCAGGGCTTGGCTGAAATCCATACCCTGTTGCATGTTTTCCGCAACTTGGGCAACATATCCCCCGATAGCCCCAACAATCATCGCTCCAGCTACCACACAAAACGCAGTCGATACTCCATCAATACAATGCCCGCTCGGATCAGTGTACCTCAGCGGGTTGTTGTTGACATAGGCATAGCGGTCAAAGGCTTGTGTTCCCAGAACGGATTCTAGAACGATCCCCGCCTGTTTAGTTTCACGAAAAGCATTCTCTATTCTATTTTGTTTTTAAGGTGCCATCCGCATTCATACACTGGTATAAAGGTTTCAGTACCTCAACACTATCAAAAAATGATAGTGGACAATTGTCATGGAATTTCCATTTCGAAGCAAGCTGAAGCATTTTCCAAGAGTCGATACGTTTCGTAAAATTCCATTGCGTTCGTGTTGGTCGCATCTTCCAGCTTATAAAACCTCCTGTCGGAAGGGTTAACAAATAACAGCGCCTTTTGCCCAGCTTTCTGGAATGTCATGTCAAGGGAAGGGGACCAAAGATACCACGCTAATTGGCGTCCAGCGATCTTATCGGGACAAATCTGCGGTGATTCCTCCTTTTTGGTTGTTCCTAGATAAATCGCCAGAAACCCTCTATTCTTATAAAAAAGAGCGATCGTAAATGGAGCTTCTGGATTAATCGATTGTGTGTCAGCATAAACCCATACTTCCTCCGGTTGACCATAAATAAATAAGAGCTTCTCGAGTGGATAATACACATCTGTGCTTATCGTTTGAACAACATCATCCATTATTGTAATCGTGGCACCAATTGCCCCTTCTGATACACTATCAGGAAGGTAATCATAAGTAACACCATATACATCTTTTCGCAGAGGTAATATCTTCGTTGCGAATGGCGCTAAAAAACTATTGGCTTCCTCCCAAGATGTCTCACCAGGTGTTATTCCCCACCAGCAAGGCAGGAAGCACCCGCTATTCGTTTCGATCAAATCGATCACTAATTCCCGGGCTGCTTGAGGATCAAGCGTCGGCGCGGGCGTCCAGGTTACTGAGGTAGTGGGCGTATAGGTAGGAGCGGGCGTCTCAGTTGCCAGAAAATCTATTGTTAAGGTTACTATAGGAACAGCGGTTAACGTTTGGCTTTCAATCATAGGTTCTGTCTTTGATACCAAAGCCGTTGAAGATCGTTCCTGTAAACCACACCCGGCTAAAACGATGAGTAGAACGAATAAAATGTGCGCATTATTCATGAAGAAATGGTTTGTTTTCATTTTTGCTTCCTGGTCTTCCGATCTATGGGTTGAACCAATCAGTCATAACCACATCCATATGATCCTGCCGTGGAACGCCTAAATTTTCTCGGTGCCCCAGATCCCAATTGTTATAAGTCCAACCCACAAACATATCGGCAAAAACCTCGCTTCTTGTATTGTCCCAGCCAAATTGCCAGTCATCCCAACCACCCGCAAAACCATAGTACCTACCAAATTCGTCGATGTGGTCCCCATCCGCATCTCTGAGCAAATTGACTGGAATACTATCTCTGGCCGCCCCTCCAGTCACTTTACTGAAGGCGTGGCCAAGCTCATGCACAACAACTCTTGAATGGCCCCGCAAATATTGCGGGCTATCTTGGACACTATATAGAGTGATCGAATTGTACGCGTTAGTAAACCCGGCATTACCTGGGGTTTGATTTGACCATGAAAAGGTAAATGTGTTCCCATAAACGGCTCGAAAAGCTCCCCAGGCTGTTGTGTTTTCCAGGTAATTTGCGAATCTGGAACCAACCGCTCTGGCTGCATTGACAACGACCCTTTGATTTCTTTCACTCCATTCTACACCAGTGAACTTAATTCCAAAAGCTGTTGCCCACCAGGCGATGGTTGTTTGGCCGTTTATTTTTCGGTATTTATTTTGATCGAAGCAATTCCCATCCTCATCGCATACTTCGTGCCCGCTCGGATCCGTGTACCTCAGCGGGTTGTTGTTNNGCATAGCGGTCAAAGGCCTGCGTGCCTTGAGCACTCGGCACAATCGTGTCCGCCTGCATAAATCGTCCGATAAGCGGGTCATACCATCTGGCCCCGTAGTAGTAGATGTCCCCTTCCTGCATCTGGCCGGTGAAGCCGTAGTCGGTCGGGCTGGCGCCGGTCTGGTAGCGTGTTTCGCCCCAGGGCTGGTAAAGCGCCTGGCTGGTCAGGGCTCCTTCCGTGTCCGCCGTCACATGCGTGCTGCCCAAGTGATCCCCATGCAGGTAGGTAATGCCGTGGGAAGAGTCATTCATGGCAATGCGTACCCCATCAGTGTAGTAATAGCTCAGGGTTTTAGGAGCTTGATGCACAAGCGGCAGATAGGTGCAGTACTGATTGACGCAGTCTGGGGGCGGCGTATAAGTCGGAACGGTTCCCCCGTCCCAGTGAACTTCAAGGTAATTCCCGATAAAGACGGTTACAGCCGGTTCTCCGTCCGCCCATCCCTGGTATTCCTTTTCCCACGCCCGCTTCCCGTCGCCGTCGTAGCCATATTCTGTGGTGATCACATCGTTCTCAGCAACGCTGATCAGGCGGTTCTCAGCGTCATACGTGTAAGACCAGTTCACCCCGCTAACGAAACGTGTCAGCATATTGCTGTTAGCATCATAGGTGTAGCTATTGCTTCCCGCCTGTACCACGGGGTGTGGATAGACAGCGCTCATTTGTTTTTCTTCGTCGCCTGCTTCTCCAGAATCTTCTCAAACTTCCGCACTGTCTTCTTTGCTTCGTTGCGAATCCAGGTGCGCGGATGGTTCTCCAGTCGCCGGACGGCTTCGATTGTTTCTACCGCCTTGAGCTTATTTAATGCCACCAAAGCATGCCCTGCCAAGTCAGGATGATCCAGCAGCTTCACCAGGTAAGGCACCACCTTGGGGTCCTTCATATTGCCCAACGAAACAACAAACATTTCCCGGGATTGGTCATTCTCTTCGTCATCAATGATCTTGATGATGTCATCGAGCACCGCATCATTGGCGATCACGGCCATAGTATTCCCGATTGCCCACTTTAAACTATCAGAGGATTCAGGTTTATTGGAAAGCTCAATCAGATCATGTGCAACTGAAGACCCCTTGAGCCAAGGCACACCTATCAACCTAACAATAGTTTCCTGGAACGGATCATATGTTGTAAACTGTAGCCACTTTACAAGCGTAGGAGTTGCTAACTTCCACTCGTGCAGATGTTGAGGAAGATACTGAAAAATATCGTTAGTGTATATGCCCATTTCCTTTAATTCATCTAGAATTGGTTGTTGTTGGGCAAGATAAAGTTCCCTATGTTTTTCTACATCCATTCCAAACCACCTTTACTCTATAAGATGCTTGATTACTATTCCATGTTTATCAATGAACTGTGCCATACTTGAAGTGATAGAAACACTTTTCCTTACAATAATCTCAAAAGTGTATGGCACATCTTGGAGCTGAGACCACAATGCAAAATCTCTGATCTGATTAGTAAGTTGTAAGGTTCCAACATTTTTAACTTCCACGAGAGTTGGACCAAGTGGATCTAAAGCATCTGGGATACGATACGTTGCTGTATTAGTCAATGATGAAATATGTTTTGTGTTTTTTACAATTCCAGCAGCTTGTTCACCCAATTGTCCTGTGATTCTATTTGTTTCAAGACGCATTTGTTGCAATGTAGTATTAACCATCTGAATATCATTGGTTGGGTCTCCATCAGCTAACATGATTGTTCCAAGGGTGACAACAGCTCCACCCCCTGCAATAAGTGTTGCCGCTCCCAGTCCTCCAATAACGGCACCTTGCAGAATGGTGGTCCCGCTGATATCGGTGACAAGTGCGTCGCCAAAACTCATACCGGTAGACATATTATTGGCTACCTGGGCAACATATCCCCCAATCGCACCAACAACCATGGCTCCCACGGTGATACAAACTACGGTATCCAAGCCAAAAATGCAATGCCCGCTCGGATCGGTATACCTCAGCGGGTTGTTGTTCACATAGGCATAGCGGATTTATTCTTTTTTAA
>DOEX01000157.1:0-2797 GCA_003532515.1 Anaerolineaceae bacterium
TCACAATTTCCCCAGTAATCTTCGGTCTGAGGATGCACCAGGGGATCGCCATAGACCTCGCTGGTTGAGGCGAGCAAAAATTTGGCATTGTGTGCTTTGGCTAAACCGAGGCTGTTGTGGGTGCCAAGGGCTCCGGCTTTCATAGTCTGAATTGGCAAATTTGGGTAGCCCAACGGCGATGTCTTGCTTGGACTGGCAGGAGAGGCAAAATGAAGCACAAAATCCAATGGCTCAGAGACTGAGATAAATCTGGAAACATCTTGTTCCATTAGTTTAAAGTTTGGGTTATTTTCCAGATGGGCGATGTTTGCCAGATTGCCTGTAATAAAATTATCCAACCCGATCACCTGGTGTCCTTCGCTCAGAAAACGATCTGCCAAGTGAGAACCCAAAAAACCAGCTGCACCAGTGATGAGAATTCGCATGATTATGTACCTTTGCCAATAGTCAGACTAGGGGCACTTAGAGTATAATCAAGCGACCCCTTAACCGGAAGAATTATAGCATGTCTGAATTACGAAACGATATCAATCACCAGGAGGAAGCTATCAAGCGCATTGAAGCGCTATTGTTTGCTGCGCCTGGCCTTACCAGCGTTGATCAACTTTCCCAGGCTACAAAATTGAAGAAAAAAGAAGTCGAAACTGCACTGGTGGCGTTACGGGCACATTACTCCGATCTTCATGGTATCCGTCTGCAGGAGGTTAATGGGCAATTTCAATTGATAACTGCCCCGGAATTCGCGACTGATATTGAGGCTTTTTTGGGGTTGGAAGTGACTTCCCGGCTCACTCAAGCAGCAATGGAAGCCCTGGCAATAGTTGCTTACAAACAGCCAACTACCCGACCAGAAATTGATAGCATTCGCGGAGTCAACAGTGATGGCGTGGTGAAGAGTCTGCTTTCAAAAGGATTGATCGAAGAATTAGGACGCTCTGAGGCTCCAGGTAGACCGATTCTTTACGGGGTCACCCCTGAATTTCTCCAGCATTTCGGATTGGAAGGACTGGATCAATTGCCAGAAATCGACTTTGAGGCAATGTTTATGAATACTACAGAAGCTGAAGCTGATGAGAGAAGGTTGTTGAAAGACTAATGGCAGAAGAAAGAGTTCAAAAAATCCTGGCAGCAGCGGGCTATGGTTCCCGACGTGCTTGTGAGAAACTGATTGAGGAAAATCGTGTGAAGGTCAATGGAAAATCGATACACCTGGGCGACCAGGCTGACCCGAGCATCGATACCATTACAGTGGATGGAAAACTGATCCGTAAGACGATCGAGAAAATCTACATTGCCCTGAATAAACCCAAAGGCTACTTGTCAGATATTGATCTGAACCATCCCCGTCCAACAGTCAATGACTTGATTGGAATCTCTGAACCACTTTTTGCTGTGGGAAGATTGGATATGGATAGTGAAGGCTTGATCCTGATGACCAATGATGGCAAAATGGCAAACCGCCTGACGCATCCGCGTTATGAACACGAGAAAGAATATGAAGTATTCGTGATCACCCAGCCGGACGAGGAACAGCTCGCAATCTGGCGAAGGGGTGTTGTGATGGAAGACGGATCACGAACCCTACCCGCGAAAGTCGAAGTCATGAACAACGCCAACAACGGTACATGGCTTCGAATTATCCTCAAGGAAGGCAAAAAACGCCAAATTCGGAAGGTTGGCTCACGGATAGGTCTCCCGGTCGGGAAAATCAAAAGAGTGCGAATTGGGACCTTAAAATTGGGCAAACTCCGTTCAGGCGAATGGCGTTATCTGACCGATTTTGAAGTAAAAAAGTTACTTGAATATTCCAAACCTGAAAAAGAAAAAATTGCTAAAAAATCGTAATAAATAAGACTTGAAAAACCCTCTTTGAACCTGAGGGCAACCTTTTCAAGAAGAATAAAAAAACTCCTGATATCCAGGAGTTTTTTAATACAAAAAGAAGAACCGAATTACATTTTTCCTGCAGTTAGCGCCTTGGTGATTTTTTCGGTCTCTTCTGAACTGAAGGGGTTCTCGCACTTTTCGCGGTCCATCTTGCGGACGAAGCGCTTGAAATCATTGATTAGCATCACTGGATAAGGAGCATCTTTGACCTCTCCGATGCTTGTATTTTTCATAATAATTATCACTACTGGTTGAATTTGTGGCTGTTCTTCGAGAGGAATGCCCTGGAGCTCAAGTTGCTTTTGTATCTGCAAGATAGCCTCATCTGCATCTTTTTGAGGATCTGCTATTGCTTCCTGTCCCATAAAACGTTTGATAAAACCTACACCTGTGTGCTTCCACTTGCCATCAAGGTAGCTGATCGTGCCGCTACTGGTCACCAGGATTGGAAGCCAGATTCGGCAGGGTCCCAAAAGGAGCATTGGAACCGGCGTTGAGTAGACAAAATAGGTGTATTCGCTGCGCAACTTTTCAATTGTTTGACTAATTATTTCATCGTAACGCGGGGTTTGCCCGAAACGGGAGGTAAAGTAAATGCTGACACGGGTGAGGATAAACCCAATCATAAGGGCGATCCACGAATAAAGGGTTCGGCTGACATCGGCTTTGCCAGGCCATGCCAGGTAGGCTCCGAAGATCAGCACGCCCATACTGGCAAAAAACAGTACCATGCTGAGCTTCTTGTTTCGGTTTATGAGTCTTTGGTTGATGATAGTTTTCACAATTGGTTCTCCGAGGGGATAATGGATTTCTTCAAATTTTCAAGCAGGTTGGATTCTACCGCATTTACTGCTTGTTCGACAGCACTTACGATGGCTTTTGCATCAGAACGACCATGCCCAATAAAAAC
>DOEX01000157.1:2844-15439 GCA_003532515.1 Anaerolineaceae bacterium
CCTTCAATGTTGCCCACAAAATTGGGCACAGCCATGCGCATCATCGGACCGGTTTGCTTGATTAGTTCGTTGCCTTTGCCTTCTTCTTCTCCGTTGGCGATCAGCCCAACCCTGGGTTCGTTTATACCAAGCATAAGGTGGGAATAGACACTCGCCATTTGACCAAATTGGACCAGGAACTCTGGTCGCACTTCGGCATTCGCGCCAATATCTGCGATGACACACTTACCACCTTCCACCGGAAAAACACCTACCAGGCAAGGGCGGTCTACACCGGAGATCATACCAAAGGTTTTAATCCCGAAATACATCGCCATTCCAGTGTTTCCTGCGGTCACAAACGCGTGCGCTTTACCGGTCTTTACCAGGTTCATCCCCACCACGATACTGTTTTCTTTCTTGGCACGGGCTTCACGGATATGGTCATCCATATCCAGAGCTTCCGGTGCATGAGTGATGCTGACCCTGCTTTTATCCCCGTTCACCTTTGCCAAACCTTCAGTAAGAGTCCGTTCATCTCCAACCAGTATCACCTGGATATCAAATTTGTTTGCAGCCAGTACTGCGCCTTCCAATTCAGGGAACGGACGCTGGTCGCTACCCATCGCGTCGAGAACAATTGTTGTTTTCATGCCTACTCCCATCCCGTCTTTGCTTGACAAAGACTTCATAATCGTTATAATTTACTCTCACGTTTGCGCTGGTGCTGGAATTGGCAGACAGGCCTGGTTGAGGGCCAGGTGCCGCAAGGCATGAGGGTTCAAGTCCCTCTCAGCGCATTCAAAAAGGGCAACATTCGTTGCCTTTTTTTGTTTAAGGAAATGCCCTTCGCAGCCATGTCAGTGGGTTAACCGGTGTACCAAGGATGTCAACCTCAAAATGCAGGTGAGGGCCCGTGGAACGACCAGTTGTGCCAATGATGCCGATCAATTGACCTGGTTCAACCTTGGCGCCTTCTTCAATAAGTATGCTTGCCAGATGCATGTAGATCGTGTAAACACCTAAACCGTGATCGATCACAATGGCATTTCCTCGCACCACCTGGTCTGGAAAAATCCCAACTACCGTTCCACCTGCAGGCGCATAAACGTCAACGCCTTTGCAATAGCCCAGGTCAAGCCCGGTATGATAATACAACCGAGGATCGTCGTTGTAAGTGCGTCGGCTGCCAAAGGATGAAATGATGCAATCAGCATCCTGAGCAGGTGAATACCATAATCCGCTCCATTGCTGAACGGGGGTAACCGGAGCTACTATTTCCTTGAACTTAACGTTCTCGGCTTGTTCTGCTTCAGTCCCAACACTGGCAGGATCGACTTGCAGGGGTTTGTCTGAGACGTAATTCCCGGAACTGATCATCACATACTGATCAAAGCGATAGGTGTCGCCTTCGCTGTTGGTAAACTCCATCGTTAGTGGGTAGACTCCAACTTCAGTCAGAGCATTTATTCCACCATATCCCATCTGCAGACCTTCGTCCATTTCGATAAAGACCGGTTCAACACCAGCCAAACTAGCTCTGACAGTAACCGGTTCTTCGCTGGTCACTTCTATCAAAAACGTGTCACCCTGGATCAAAGGCAGATTATCGACAACGATTTCTTTCACGCCAGGAATTGCCAGGTTGCTGGGAGATTCAACCTCTGACGGCATGTAATACGTATCCATCGGCAGCCCGAGTAACGGGTTTTCCAATCGGTTTGTTTTGGCTAACGACCAGGTGTTTTGACCAGCCAGGATAGAGGCTTCCAGGAATGATTGCCCTTGTCTCAAGGAATTCATGGTTGTCATGATGGGTGAGTTTTCAATTTGGGTCAATACGATTTCACGTCCGATAAAGAGTTCCGATGGACTGGTCAGGTTATTAGCTCTGATCAAGTCGGCCGGTTCTGCCTGGCTGCGTCGGCTCAGACTGGTCAGGCTCGAGCCTAACTGCACGTATTCAGTAGTCAAAATTCCCTGCATCCCAGCCAAAGAGGGTATCTTCAGCCGGTCTCCCGGTCTCAACATGCTGTTTTCATCAAGACCGTTAACTGCCAGCAGCTCATCCAACGTACTGTCAAAGCGTAGCGCGATCCAGGAGAGCGTGTCTCCGGGTACAACCACGTACTCAGGATAGGTTGTCGCTTGCGCGTTTACATCTCTGAATGGTAGAGTGGCTATAACCAGTATTGCAACGATGATGGATATAAAAAATCGTTGCCCGAATAGGGATGAGGGCTTGGTATAATCGTTCATATCAATCGATAAGTTTACCATGTTTGAAAGGAAGCCTTACCCATGCGAATTACAACCTGGAATGTCAACGGAATCAGAGCAGTGGTCAACAAGAAAGGTTTTGACTGGATTGATGAAATCAAACCCGATATTTTGGGTTTGCAGGAAATCAAAGCCAAACCTGAACAGGTGCCACAATTACTGCGCGAACACCCGGAATATCAGAGTTTCTGGAATTCGGCAGAACGTCCAGGCTACAGCGGTACGGCGGTCTTGTTCAAAGAAGAGCCGCTTTCTATTCAGAGCGGATTGGAGATGGAGGAATTTGATATTGAAGGGCGCACCATACGCGTTGAATATCCACAATTCTTCCTCTATGTTATCTATTTTCCCAATGGTGGTCCAGAAAATCGACGAGTGCCCTTTAAACTCGATTTTTATGCCCGCTTGCTCGAATTGTGCGACGAACACCACGCCAGGGGCGAGAAGGTGATCCTGACCGGAGATTTCAATACCGCCCATAACGAAATCGACCTGGCTAACCCTAAGTCGAATCAGAAAAACACGGGCTTTTTACCTGAGGAACGCGCCTGGATCGATAAGTACCTTGAGCACAATTTTGTCGATGCCTATCGCAGCCTCTACCCGAACAAGGTTGGTTATACCTGGTGGGATTACCGCACTAATGCCCGCCCCCGCAATGTTGGCTGGCGTCTGGATTATTTCCTGGTCAGCGCAGAGTTAATGCCGGAGGTAAAAGCCGTTGAGATTCATGACGAAGTCATGGGCTCAGACCACTGCCCGGTGAGTTTGATTCTGAAGGATCAGGATTCTTAATTATTTCCAGAGCAAAAAAAGCATGTCATCCTGAACGAAGTGAAGGATCTTGGTTGTAAAGAGGACAAGATTCTTCGCTCCGCTCAGAATGACAGATTATGTAAAGTGGAAAACTTCGTTTAAACTATCTCTCCAGGCCAATCATCACCGACGTAGCAACACAAGACCAAGTCCTTAGCAGCTTTTAACTCATCACACCGCCGGACAGGGGTGTTGTGAGGGGCGTCGTGCAGCAATTCAGGATTGGTGCGGGCTTCTTCAGCGATCTTTTGCATCGCTTCCACAAACCGATCCAGCGTTTCCTTTGTTTCAGTTTCGGTTGGCTCGATCATGAGTGCTTCATGAACGATCAAGGGGAAGTAGTTTGTTGGTGGATGGAAATCGTAATCCATCAGGCGTTTGGCAATATCCAGGGCGTGAATGCCTGGAACATCCTTCCAGAAGCCTTCCAAAACAAATTCGTGCATGCAACGTCGGTCATAAGGCAAGGTGTAGGTACCCTTTAGCTTTTGCTGCATGTAGTTTGCATTCAAAACAGCTTTTTCTGCCACATCGCGCAGACCTTCTTTACCAAGCATGGAAATGTAAGTGAAAGCGCGAACGTGCATCCCAAAATGACCATTGAAGGACTTGATGCGACCAATGCTCTTTGCAGGGTGGATGAAACCGTAAAGCGGAGCGTTTTCTTCGTCGCCTTCTTCAACAATCCCAACCAAGGGATCTGGAAGGTAGTCAACCAGGTGTTTTGCAACCGCGACCGGTCCAGAACCCGGACCGCCACCACCATGTGGGGTGGAGAAAGTTTTGTGCAGGTTGAAGTGTAAGATGTCAATGCCGACATCTCCGGGGCGGAAGACACCCAGCAGGGCATTCATATTGGCACCATCGCCATAAACCAAACCACCCGCTTCGTGGACGGTTTTTACGACTTCACATACGTTCTCATCGAACAACCCAAGCGTGTTGGGATTGGTAAACATCAAACCTGCAAGGCGGTCGTCGCAAAGACCCTTGAGTGCTTCCAGGTCGACATTTCCGCGTGAGTCCGATGGCAGTGGAACAACCTCAAAACCGAGCATTGCCGAAGAAGCAGGGTTGGTGCCATGGGCAGAGTCAGGGATGAGGATGCGTGTACGCTGATGATCTCCGCGATCTTTGTGATATTTGTGGATGATCAAAGTGCCCACCAGTTCGCCGTGTGCACCAGCAGCAGGCTGCAATGTCACGGCGGCAAAGCCAGCAATCTCCTTCAGCATTTCTTGCAGGGAATACATCAGGTACAGGTTGCCCTGAACAGAATCGGCGGGTTGATGGGGATGGGCAGCGGCAAAACCAGACAGTCGGCTGACGGCTTCGTTGATTTTGGGGTTGTACTTCATGGTACAGGAGCCAAGAGGATAGAAGCCCAGGTCGATAGCGTAGTTCTTTTGTGAAATGCTGGTGAAATGACGGACAACTTCCATTTCTGACATTTCAGGCAGCTGCAATTTCCCACGCACAAAGCCTTTGGGCAAGGCTGTTTCAGGGACATCTGCTTTCGGGAAGGTGATGCCTTTGCGTCCAGCAACAGAAAGGTCAAAAATAGTCGGTTCAGCCATGATTTTCCTCCTGCAGAACTGCGCAAAGATACTCAATGTCTTCCCGCTTGATTTTTTCGGTCACTGCCAGTAACAGGTGGTTCTTGAGTTCAGGATAATCCTGCCCCAGGTCATAACCGCCAAGAATATTGTGCTGAAGTAGGTGTTCGAGCACTTCTTCAACAGGTTCATCGCATTTGACCATAAATTCGTGGAAGAAAGGTGTCCACTCGTCGACCAGGCTAAAGCCATCGATGCCAGAGAGTTGATCGGCGGCAAAGTGGGCTTTTTGGTAGCAAAGGTTGGCAACTTGTTGGAAACCGTGCTTGCCAAGCAGGCTCATGTAGATGGTGGCAGCGAGGGTCATGAGACCCTGGTTACTGCAGATGTTTGAGGAGGCCTTTTCGCGGCGGATGTGCTGCTCACGAGCGGTCAGAGTCAGAACATAAGCCAATTTACCATCGGCATCCACAGTCTCACCGACCAGGCGACCAGCCAATTTCCGGAGCAGCGCGTCTTTGACAGCAAAGAAGCCCAGGTACGGTCCGCCATAGGATAGCGGGATACCCAGAGATTGTCCTTCACCAAAGGCGATATCAGCTCCAATCTCACCTGGAGGGGTCAGTAGACCCATGGCAGTTGGATTAACCGCTACGGCGACCAATGCTCCAAATTGATGAGCGGTTTCGATAAGCTGCGTGTAGTCAATGATACGACCAAAGAAATCAGGATATTGCACCATCACCAGGGCAGTGTCGTGATCGATTTTTGCGATGAACTTTTGCATGTCGGGTTCAATGCCAGTTTCGGGGTCATCGCCAATGATTTGAAGAGTAGTTTCTGCCTGCATATAGGTCCGAATGACCTGGCGGTATTGCGGGTTGACAGCGCGTGAAACCAAAACCTTCTTGCGTTTATTGCGGAAATGCCCATAGGCGAGAATCACAGCTTCAGCAGCCGCCGTAGCGCCATCGTAATGGGAAGCATTGCTTACATCCATACCGGTCAGTTTGCAAATGAGCGACTGGAATTCGAAAATTGCCTGCAATGTGCCCTGGGAAATTTCGGGTTGGTAGGGGGTGTACGCAGTATAAAACTCACCGCGCTGAAGGAGGTTATCGACGGCAGCGGGAATGTAATGGTCGTAGGCACCAGCGCCAAGGAAACTGAGCAATTCTTTGGTGGTGGCATTGGCAGAGGCGATGCTTTCGAGTTCGGCGGCAGCCTCCATCTCAGTCAGACGGGGCGGCAAATTCAAATCGGGGTAGCGGAATTGAGCTGGGATCTCTTGGAAAAGATCCTCAATTTTTCCGACCCCGATCGATTCGAGCATCACCTCCACATCGTGTTTCGTGTGGGGTGTAAACATGGCTTACCGGTCCTGGCAATAGGCGTCGTAGGCAGGGGCGTCCATCAATTTTTCGAGTTCAGATTCATCAGAGACCTGAACTTTCACCAGCCAGCCTTCGGTGTAGGGACTTTCGTTCAGTATTTCCGGTGTATCAACGATAGTTTGGTTGACTTCGATTACTTTGCCGCTAACGGGGAAAACGACTTCAGCAGCAGCCTTGACCGATTCGATGGTTGCAAGGCTGTCACCAACTTTGACTTCATCGTCCACGTCGATTTCGAATTCAACAAAAACAACGTCTGAGAGGGAATCCTGCGCGTAATCGGTGATGCCGATGGTGGCGATTCCATCTTCAACTTTTACCCATTCGTCGGTTTTTTGGTATTTAAGGTTTTCTGGTACTAACATTGTTACTCCTTTTTTTTATGTAGTCGTGTAAATGAGAAAAGCCCATTATGCTTTGATAGTATTCTATCAGGCATTGACCGATTTTGGCGAGATTTTGGGGGGTTTACGGTCATACCGGGAAACCATCCTACGAAGTGGGTTTGCCTCCCTCCGGCAACACTCCCCTATCCCAACTCCGCGGCTCAACATAACTCTTCCAGGGCCTTAAAGGCCCAGCTGTAGGTTAGAGAATCGCATCAACAATCACGCCACCACCCAATAACTGGTCGCCCAAGTAAAAAGCGGCGATTTGACCGGGAGTGATGTCGCGCAGGAGTTTGCTGGATGTAACGAGTATGCGACCATCCGCTTGAGGCTTAATGGTTACTTCAACTGGCAATGCCTTGTAACGAATTTTCACATCAAATTGCATTGGCTCATGGAAGGATTGCCCTGAGATCCAATTGACCTGGTCAACAACAAAGGTGTCTGAGCCGAGGTCACGAAGAAAACCAACGATCAGACTGTTGTCACTTTTTCTTTTCTCAATAACATAGAGCGCTTCGGTGGCAGAAGGCAAGCCCCTACGCTGTCCAATGGTGTAATACGCCAGGCCTTCATGTTGACCAAGAAGCCTGCCATCTGTATGATAGATTGGACCAGACAAGGGAGGCTGCTCGGAGTGCTGCCTGAGGAAGTCGCGGTAGTCCGTGCAAGCCAGGAAACATAGATCCTGACTATCAG
Organism: Anaerolineaceae bacterium; assembly: GCA_003532515.1. Classification (GTDB taxonomy): domain Bacteria; phylum Chloroflexota; class Anaerolineae; order Anaerolineales; family Anaerolineaceae; genus Mesolinea. The sequence continues at coordinate 9,958 of DOEX01000157.1, forward strand.
GGCGGTTGGACACTGCCAAACCTAGTTCGGCTGCGATTTGTCGAATTTGAGGTTTGGTGTAGCCACCTAAAGGCAACACGGTGCGCTTGAGCATTTGCTGGGTGAGAAAACACAGCATGTAACTTTGATCTTTAGCCGGGTCTGCAGCTTTCCAGATCTGTGAAAAACCATTTTTCGCAATCTCCAAACGGGCATAATGACCGGTAGCGACGTAATCTGCCCCGATTTGATCAGCTTTTTGTAAAATTGCACTCCATTTGATCTGACGATTGCAAGATACACATGGGCTGGGTGTGAGCCCATCCTGGTAGGCATCAATAAAAGGTTGAATCACCTGGGCTTTGAACTCTTTCCTGATATCCAGGAATTCAACCGGAAAACCGAGATTATCAGCAATTTCCTGCACGTGATCGCGCTGGTTGTCATCGCCCCAGGTCAATAAGTTCAAACCATAGACCTGGTAGCCTTGTTTTTGCAGGAGGTGGGCTGCTATAGCGCTGTCCACACCGCCGCTTAGTGCGAGTACTACTTTTTTCATAATGAGGAAATTTTAACCGAAACCATGAAAAACTAATTTTTTGTAGGGCGAGACAAAGTGCCCGTAGGGTATTGAAAGCACCGGAAGAATGGATAAATGCGAGTTTAGAGTGCTTTCAATCCGCCAATAAAGAAACCTTGAAATAAAAGATAGCTTTACAAAGTTTGTAGGATCGACGATCTACCTCGACCTTGAATCAATCGGTGGAATATGCAAGCCTGTTCCCTACGCGATCGACTTAAGGTTCCTTTAAATATTTACCGACTTCTTCAACATACTCTAGCGATTGGTGGCGGAAGTAGGTGTTGTAGAGCGAGGCATAATGCCCACTGGTCGCCAGCAATTGGTCGTGAGTACCTTCCTCAAGAATTTTGCCATGATCGAGCACGATGATGCGATCCGCGGATTTAACTGTTGAAAGCCGGTGTGCGATCAAAATGCTGGTTGAATATTTGAGGATCAGGTTTAGCGCTTGCTGAATCTGTTGTTCAGTGAAGGGGTCAATGCTGGCGGTGGCTTCGTCCAGGATAAAAATGGAGGGTTTATGCACCAATACTCGCATCAGGGCAACCAACTGGCGCTGCCCCATCGAAATGTGAGCGCCCCGTTCACCTACCTGCGTGTCGAGGCCATTGGAGAAAGTCTCGAGCCATTCGCCGTTTCCGATCATTTGCGCCAGCTGTAAGATATCCGCCCTGGTGATATCCGGTTTTGAGAATCGGATATTCTCCTCAATTGTGCCATCAAAAAGGAAAGGTACCTGGTTGACGATACCCATCTGCAGACGAAGGTCGCCCAAGTCATATTTACGTATGTCGATATCATCGATAAGCAGTTCACCTTCTTGAAATTCGTAAAATCGAGCAACCAATCGAGCGATCGATGACTTGCCTGCACCCGTGTGACCAACGATTGCAATGTTTTCACCAGGCTTGATGTGCAGGTCAAAGTCAGTTAAAACTGGAGCTCCGGTAGAGTATTTGAAGACAAGGTTGTTGAAGTCAATTTTGCCCTTGATTTCATTGATTTCGAGCGAGTCGATTTGTTTAACACTGTGTTCACTGTCAATCAGCGCAAAAATTCTCTCAGCAGCCGACAAACCAGTCTGAACCTGTGTCCAGTAGGAGGTGATACTCAAGATCGGCATTAAGAAGCGGTCACTGGAAAGCAATATCAAATACCAGGCACCTGCGCTTATCAGACCCTGAACAACCGTGAGCGCTCCAAAGTAAACCATCAATGCGATTGTCATCCCACTGAGAGTTCGCATAGTCGGAAAAACTATGGAGAGCACAAGTCCCCGCTGGACATTGACCTTGTACGAAGTCTTGTTGGATGCCTGAAATTCTTGATAAATCGTGTCTTCCTGGCGGAAGTTTTTAGCGATGGAAATGCCGCTAATTGTTTCTTTGATCGTAGCATTGACGTTTGCCATAGCCCGCATCCCACGTGTGGTGACCTTGCGGGCGAGTTTACGATAGCTGGCAACGATCAGAACAACAAGCGGGACAAAAGCTAAGACGCCTAGAGCCAGATGCCATTCGGTCCGTAACAAGATAATAGCGGTGACCACAGATTGCAGCAAACTTGCGAGAACATCAGTGGTAAGCCTGATAAGCATCGAAAAGTCTTCGCTGTCCGTTGTAATCCTGGAAACAATTCGACCAGAAGAAAAGTTGTCATGAAAGGCAAGGTCCTGCCTGAGGGAAGCAGCGAAAGCGTCAACCGTCAGGTCGCGAATAACAAAGGCAATGATGCGCACCATGATCTTTCGCAGAAGGAAATAAAACACGAAACCCATTACTTCGATGAGCAGTACCGCACCTACAAGAAGGACAAAAACGTTGAAGGATGGGTCAACCGAAAGGGTACTGTCCAGGACCTTTGAAACCAGCACAGGTGGTAAGGCAGCTATGGTAGCCTGGACCATAACGATGAGCATAGCAGTGAACAACAACTTTTTATACGGTCGTGTATATATCCAGATTCGATCTAAGAGAGTTTTGTTGCTGTAACTGCGGTCATATGACTCGCCGGAGAGTCCTTGATGGAAAGCCATCGTCTAAGCCTCCCCAAAAATTGCCTGGTAAGCAGGCGATGTCTTCATGAGATCTTCATGGTTTCCAACGGCTGAAATGCGACCTTTGCGCATGACGATGATCAGATCGGCCCAACGGATTTGAGAAAGACGATGAGTGATGATGAAGGTGGTGCGGCCAGTCGAGGCTGTTTTAATGGCTCTTTGGATTTCATCCTCGGTTTGGCTGTCAATTGCGCTGGTTGAGTCATCCAAAATCAGGATGCGTGGGTCGGTCAGGAATGCCCTGGCGAGTGCCAGGCGTTGACGTTGTCCACCTGAAAGAGTAGTGCCTCTTTCGCCAATCACAGTGTTGTAGCCATCCTCCAATTCATTAATGAAACCATCTGCCTGGGCATTCTGTGCCGCTAAGACGATCTCTTCCATCGTTGCATCTGGCTTACCAAAAGCTATGTTTTCGGCAACAGTCTTGGAGAATAGGAAAATATCTTGTTCGATGATTGATATTTGACTGCGCAAGCTATCCAGCTTCCACTGACGCAAATCTATACCATCAATCAAAACCTGTCCGACTTCAGGATCATAGGTTCGATTGATAAGGCGGATAAGGCTGGTTTTGCCTGATCCGGTTTGGCCAACAATGGCGACAGTTTTTCCGGGTTCAACCGAAAAATTAAGGTCTGCAAGGGCCAGTTTTCCTTCTTCATAGGCGAAGGAAACGTTCTTGAATTCAACCTTTCCCTGGATACGGCTTACATGACCATCTGTGTTCTCGTCCAGGATGTTTTCCGCATTCATAACGTTTAACAAGCGCTGCGCTCCTGCCAGACCAGAAGAAATCATTGAGTAAGAGCGGATGGAGGTATTCGTTGGAAACCCCAACATTGACAAGGCACTGAAATACGACACCACTGAACCAAGCTCAATTTGTCCCTGTCGGGCAAGAATCAGGGCATGGAGCAAACCGAAACCCATGGCGAGAGCCAGCAATAATAATGGCAGGAAGCGAGCTTCGATGTCGCCTTGCTTAATAGTTGCATCCCGATAAACTTGGGTATTCCTGCGGAAGAGGGATATCTCGTTCTCTTCCTGGGCGGCGGCTTTCACCGTTTCAATGCCATCGATGTCCTCAGCGAGACGGCTGTTCATCCGGCCAAAACTGGAGCGAACTTCAATCGTCACTGGTTTCAGAATTTTGAGAAAATGCCAGATTGATAAAAAGTAGGTAATGATGAACAAAATCGGTGTGACTAACAGTGCCGGGTGGATAGAGGCACCAATAGACAATGGGATAAACAGGAAAATCAGCGAACCAAAGACCATGTTGATGCCAGGACTAAATATGTAATTGACTTCACGGATATCGTTGGTAGCCCTTGCCATCAAGTCGCCGATAGATTGCAGACTGTGGAAGGTCATGCTCTTTCCGAGAAGACTGATGTAAAACTCCTCGCGCACATCGCGCTCGATCATCTGTGCGGTCACTTCAAAGCCGAAGTTGCGCATGAATTGACTCAAGCCGCGGATCAATTGGGTAATACCAATTAACGCAGCACTACGCAAGAAGAGATCGGTTGAAGGTTCACCGGAGGTGAGGTTGGTGAATACACGTCCAAATTCAACAGCTGGTACAGCAGCCAGGACCGCATTGCCAATAGCTCCAATCAATGCAAGCAAGAAGACTGGCCAGTGGTAAAGGGCATGTCCGGCAACCCATTTGATTGGGCTCGACCTCCATGTTTTGTATTTAAAAGGTAACGAAAATTCGCTAATTGTCATAATTCTGTCAAAATTGTACCGTAACAGTCTGAAATAGGCATTTTTTTTGCAAAAATGGATGATCGTGCATGCGGCTACCACACCAATTGCTTCCTTGACGCATAAGTAGGGCTGGCTTATAATGTCTGGGATTTGATTAATACTATTAATCAGATTAATAAAATGAAAAACTCTAACTTTGCGCTTCTGTCTTATCTAGCATCGAATGCCAGAGAGGGAAAAAGTATCCCCAGTATTGCCCAATTGAGTGAAGACCTTGGTCTCAGCACCTCCGCGGTTCGTGAGCAATTAGAAGTTGCCAGGCAACTTGAACTTGTGGAAGTTAAAACCAAGACTGGGATTCAGACCTCCTCATTTTCTGCTGCTCCAGCTATCTGTCTCGCCTATCGCTACGGACTCGAAATGCAGCCGGATATAATTTGGGACCTTGTCTCCATTCGCCAGCACCTTGAACTGGCTTACTGGCAAGAGGCTGTAGGCCATCTTACAAAAAAAGATATCGATTACCTTAAAGAAATTGTAGATGCTGCCTTTAAGAAGATAAACAGCCTACCCGTTATCATTCCGATAGAAGAGCACAAGGAATTCCACCTTGCCATCTACCGACCTCTTAATAATAGTTTTCTGAACAGCATCCTGGAATCCTATTGGAGCATAAGCCTTGAATCCGGGATACATCTTCTAAGCGACAAGACCTATCTTGAGAATGTTTGGGCTTATCATCACAAAATTCACCAAGCAATTGCATCAAAAGAATACGATTTGGGTTATCAAGCCTTAATAACTCATTTCGAAATTGTCAGAACTCAAAGAAAAGCGGAAATTAAGCAGAGATTTGAATAAGGAGAGTTTCATTAATGATTGATGCTAGCGAGATTATATTGCAAGGCGACGGACCAATCGACAACGAGTTTTGTATAACGATTTGTACGGTTAACGGTTCAGGCAGCGCTACTGCCAATAATATTCTTTACCGAACTCTTTTTCACATGGGAATCCCTACGTCGGGGAAGAACATTTTTCCTTCCAACATCAAAGGATTGCCTACCTGGTTTGTTATCAGAGCATCTGAAAAAGGTCACACCGGGAGGCAGCCGCACGATGATATCGTCGTTGCCATGAACCAG
>DOEX01000250.1 GCA_003532515.1 Anaerolineaceae bacterium
GCAATTTCAAGGATGCCGGCTTTGATGGACTGAATGTCATCGCCAAGCCCGGGAACGTCAACAACAATGGTTGTGTGAGCAAGGTTTACGATATCCACTTCTGACTGTCCGGCACCGACTGTTTCAATCAAAATATAGTCGTATCCAGCAGCATCAAAAACCTGGCTTAGCGCTTCTGTTTGGGTTGCCAACCCGCCAAGGGCTCCTCGGGAAGCCATTGAGCGGATGAAAATTCCGGGATCGCCCTGCAGATCGAGCATACGGACGCGGTCGCCCAAAATCGCTCCTCCCGTGAAAGGGCTGGTGGGGTCTACTGCAATGATGGCAATGCGTGGTTCGCCTTCCAACTGGCGCAATTGCTTTGCGAGGGCATTGACCAGCGTGCTTTTCCCAGAGCCAGGTGGTCCGGTTATGCCGATCTTGTGGGCTTTGCCTGTGTATGGAAAGAGTTCATCGAGTATTTGAATGCCGGCAGGAGTGTTGTTTTCTACCTGGCTTAAAACACGAGAAAGGGCAATTCTGCTGCCCTCTCTCACGGATTTACTTAACGACATTATTCCGCCTGTTTGACTTCAACTGCTTCACGGATGTCCTTGCAGACCTGGCGGGTGTCTGTACCTGGACCATAGACCTTATAAATGCCAGCGTCAAGCATGCTGTGAATATCACCTTCCGGAATTATTCCACCTAAGAATACAAGCACATTCTCCTGCCCATTTTCTTTAAGCTTTTTTAGGATGTTTGGGATCAGGGCGTTGTGAGCTCCAGAAAGGATGGAAAGCCCGATCACGTCCACATCTTCTTGTAAGGCAGCTTCGCTGATCATATCAGGGGTTTGGCGCAGACCGGTATAGATGACTTCCATTCCGTCATCGCGAAGCGCACGGGCGATAACTTTAGCACCGCGGTCATGTCCATCTAAGCCAGGTTTGGCAATCAGTACACGGATTTTCTTTTCGGTCATTTTCTCTCCTGTCTTGCCTGGATTATAACTTGAGTGAGGCTTTCTGCGCAGGGAATTAGCCAAATATAACGTTGTTGGTTTGGAGCGTTAACATGCGTACGGGAGGGGCTTGCTCCTCCCGACAGGTTTCTGCCAGATAGAGCGACGGAGGGAGACAAGCCCCCTCCGTACAATCAAAAACCCCAGTTTTTTTGGACGTTCTGCCAACCACCGCTCCTAACTATCAGTTATCAGTTAGAAAACTTCTCTGTGCCAAAAATTGCCACAATTTCGCCGTAATACACGCGGTGGTAATCTTTTTTGGGATAATTTTTCTCAATGGTTGGATCAATAAAGCGGGTTGGGTCAAAGTCAGCGCTGTATATGGTACGGCATTCGATGGTCAATTCAGCTTGTTCAAAACTGGGAGACTTCACTTTTTGTGAAGAAATAGCGCTCAGGTCTGTCTCTGCCAGCTTGTTCCCGTCGCGTCCGGACCGGGTACCCAGATAAGAAAGTGCTTTTTTGTATTCACTTGGAAAGGCACTGACTGTGAAATCCTCGTAATCTTCCATAAAACCGTAGGTAAAACGGGTTGGTCTAACCACTACCTCGACGAAAGGTTTGTTCCACATCGTGCCAATGCTGCCCCAGCCGATGGTCATCTCGTTGAAATCACCATTAGAATAATTACCTGCTGCCAAGAGTAATGTCTGTCGATCAAATAGGTGATGAGGATTGATGATCAGGTCGTAGGGATTTATTTCCAACTTTTGCATTCGTTAAACTCCTTTGAATCAATATTCTGCTCTATTGTAACAAATCATTGATGACAACTCGTTCTAACTATTTACCGGTTATAATTTTTGCGATGGTAACCAAAGACGAAGACAGCATCCTGGCGGCTAAACGCGCAGAAGACCGGGTAGATCTGGCATTGCGCCCGACTACCTTAAATGATTTGATTGGTCAACAAGGGGTCAAGGACAACCTTCTCATCCAAATACAGGCGTGCAAGCAGCGCGGAGAAGCACTGGAACATGTACTCTTTCATGGTCCTCCAGGGCTTGGCAAGACCACCCTGGCACATATTTTAGCCTCTGAAATGGGTGTGAATATCAAAGTTACCTCTGGGCCAGCCATAGAACGCGCTGGCGATCTGGCAGCCATCCTGACAAACTTGCGGGCAGGGGACATCCTCTTTATCGATGAAGTGCATCGACTGGGCAAACTGGTGGAAGAGATCCTATACCCAGCTATGGAAGATTTCGCACTGGATATCATAATCGGCAAAGGTCCGGCAGCCAAATCGGTACGACTGAAACTTCCGCGTTTCACCGTTGTTGGAGCGACTACCAGGCTGGCTCTGCTTTCTGCTCCCTTGAGAGCGCGATTTGGGGCAGTTTATCGCATGGATTATTACGACCAGGAGTCACTGGCTGCCATTATTCGACGTGGTGCCGGGCTGCTGAAGGTGCCGTATGTTGAAGATGGCATCCAGGAAATTGCCAGGCGAGCCCGCGGGACACCCCGCATAGCCCTGAGGCTGCTGCGCCGTGTGCGGGATTTTGCCGATGTTCGTGCCAATGGCAAAATTACCAAGTTGGTTGCGGAGGAAGGACTGGGTATGCTCAGCATCGACCCCCTCGGACTGGATGAGATGGACAGACGTGTTTTGCTGGCGATCATCGATAAATACAACGGTGGTCCGGTCGGCTTGAATACAATCGCAGCATCAGTCAGTGAAGAAGCAGATACGATCATGGACGTGGTCGAACCTTATCTGCTGCAATGCGGATTTATTGACCGAACGGCACAGGGGCGGGTTGCCACCCAACTGGCTTATCAACACTTCAACCGTGAATATCAACCCTCAACCACTGCCCAGGCAAGCCTTTTTGACGAATGAAAACTGAAGAATTTAATTATGATCTGCCTGAGCATTTCATTGCCCAGGTTCCAGTTGAACCGCGTGACCATTCCCGTTTGCTTGTTCTTGACCGCCAGAGCGGCTTAATCGAGCACCGCCATTTTTATAACATTCTCGACTATGTGCAGAAAGGGGATCTGCTAGTGGTTAACGAGACACGAGTCATCCCCGCCCGGCTTTTTGGCAAAAAGCTACCAGGTGGTGGCAAAATTGAAGTGCTATTGCTCAATAAACTGAACGAATTAAGTTGGGAATGCCTGGTCGGCGGCAGTGGGATGAAAGCAGGAAGGGCTTTCGAAATTGAAAATGGACCAAATGGGGAGGTCGAAGAAGTTTTGGAAGGCTCAAAACGCATTGTCCATTTTGCAGAACCCATCGAACGATACTTTGACCAGGCTGGGCACACACCTTTACCACCCTATATTCACAATTATGTTGGTGATCCGGAACGTTATCAGACGGTTTACAACCACACGCCAGGTTCGGCTGCTGCACCGACAGCAGGGTTGCATTTTACGCCGGAATTGTTGGCGAAGATACTGGATAAGGGCGCGAGGTTGGCGAAAATTGAATTGCGGGTCGGACTGGACACCTTTGCACCGGTAACTGAAGAAGTGGCTGAAGACCATGTTATCCATCGCGA
>DOEX01000199.1 GCA_003532515.1 Anaerolineaceae bacterium
TGATGATTTTACGTATCAGCGAAGGCAGCAAAGACCTGAAAATTGACCAGATCCGTGAAATGCAGCAGACACTGGCACTTGCACCCTACCAATCACCTTACCGGATTGTGCTCATCCCTGATTTTCAGCACGCCACGATTGGTGCTTCCAATGCGCTGCTGAAATCACTGGAAGAACCTCCTTCAAAAGCCCTCCTGATCTTGACTGCTGATGCCAAAGAAAGTCTGCTCGAAACAATTGCCTCCCGTTGTGAGGTGCTGCGCCTGCGTCCCTCTTCAGTCGGGACTCTCGAAGGCTTTCTGCTCAACGAAAAAGTCATTGTCCCTGCCAGGGCAAAACGCCTTGCCCATCTTGCAGGCGGACGTGTTGGCAGGGCCTTGAGCTTTGACCAAAATCAGGATCTGCTGGATGCCTACGACGAGGCTCTGACCGACCTGGGTGATCTGCTGAACAGCCGCCTGCGGGAACGACTTCAATTTATTGAAAGACTTCAACAGCGCAAGGGGGCTTCCCGGGAGCAATTCGCCTTTTTGATCGCCACTTGGCTGACCTTCTGGCGGGATGTTATGATCCGACATGAAGGGGCTGATATTCCGCTGGTTAATACCGACCATGAGCAGCGCATCAGTGAAACTGCCCAACTGATCCCTTCCAGGCAAATTGAAAAGATTCTCAAAGACCACGAAAAGGCGTTAGTGAACCTGGATGCCAATCTCAACCCCCGCCTGGTGATCGAAAACCTGCTCCTGGCGTTACCCTTGTTAATGGTCGTTTAATGAACAAAGAATCTAACACCCCCATACTTCTATCAGAAGAAAGTGCCCCATCTGATGCAGAGCTCGATTCCGCCAAGGCACAAGAATCGCCCTTAAAAACTCGCTTGCTGGAGTTGTTTCTGGTCACCTTGAAAATCGGACTGACCAGTTTTGGAGCGCCCACTGCTCATATCGCCATGATGGAAAACGAGTTTGTCCGCAAGAAAAAATGGATTACCGAAGAACATTTTTTAGACCTGCTTGCCGCCGCTAACATTATCCCTGGTCCGAATGCCAGCGAAACCTGCTATCACGTTGGATACGTCCGTGCCGGCTATCGCGGTTTACTGGTTGCCGGGTTTGGTTTTATCGCTCCAGCCTTTAGTTTCAGTTTCCTTTTCGCCTGGATATACGTAACCTATGGCAGTCTGCCGCAAATTGAAGGCATTTTTTATCTGTTGAATCCTTTGGTGCTCGCAATTGTGATTGAAACCACGTGGCGCATCGGTAAAACCAGTTTTGATGGCTGGAAACAGGTGCTGATTTTCGTTATGGCAATCGGCGCGAAGCTTTTGGGGATCAACGAAGCCATTATCCTGGTAGGCGGAGGAATGGTGGGGATCCTCCTGCATCACGTACTAAACAATTGGGGAAACGGTCTGCCCCCGACCCAGCTTCTGCTTGCTTTTATTCCCCTGCCGGCGCTTGCCGATTTTGTCGGGAAGGTAGCTGAACAAGGTAAAGAAACTTTTGGAAACATTTTTCTCTACTTTTTCAGAACTGGGTCGATATTATTCGGCTCCTCTTTGGTCCTGTTTGCGTTGATTGAAGAAGATGTTGTCAATCGTTTTGGCTGGCTCACCTATCAACAGTTAACTGACTCAATCGCGTTAGGTCAAATCACACCGGGACCAATACTCTCTGCCAGTACTTTTGTCGGTTACATCGCTGGCGGTGCTGGCGGAGCAGTTGCATCGACACTGGGTGTCTTTCTGCCATCCTTCCTGATTGTTGCGGTTACAGCCCCCTTGGTAAAGAAGATGCGTGAAAATCATCTCGCAAGCAGCTTTCTCAAAGGAGTCAACCCGGCGGTTGTAGCCTTGATCTTGTTTGTCTGCATCAGTCTGGCTCAAAACGCGCTGGTGGATGCCTGGACCGTTCTGGCAATGCTTGCTGGATTGGCGGTCTTGCTTTTCACCAAAGCCCAACCCTATGTGCTCGTCCTCGCCGGCTTTGTTTTGGGCATCCTGAGAATCCTGATCATCACGTAAGGAACGCGGCTTGTCCCATTCCGCTTTTGGGTGTCACGGTGGGAATGCCGCGTGCCCCTTTCTGTTTGGCACGATTCTGGCTATATTCGTAACGGAAGGGATCAAGCCCTTCCCATCTAAAAAACTCCATGTCCTATTTTCACCCTATCCTTCTTCGCTTTGGTACAATTCGCATGCTATGAATGATCTCCTTGAACATCTCAACCCTCAACAACAACTTGCTGTTGCCGCACCTCCCGGACCCACCCTGGTCCTGGCTGGTCCCGGTTCTGGCAAAACCCGCGTCCTCACTTACCGGATTGCCTACCTGATCAGCGTTCTGAATGTGCCAGCCTATAACATCCTGGCTGTTACATTCACCAACAAAGCCGCCAAACAAATGGGCGAGCGCGTCTCACAACTGATTGGTCCTCACGCTGAAGGCATCTGGCTGGGCACTTTTCACGCCATCTGCGGGCGTATTCTGCGGCGGGAAGCTGACCTTTTGCCTGTCAACAAAAATTTCGTCATCTTTGACGCCGATGACCAGGAATCCCTGATGAAGCAAATTCTACGGGACAATAATCTGGACGAAAAACTCTATAAGCCTGCCTCGATATTGGCAGCCATTTCCAATGCCAAGAACGACCTGATCAGTCCCGAAAATTATGCTGTCAAGGATTTCCGCGAGGAGCAGGTAAAGCGTCTTTACGCTCTCTATCAGCAGCGCCTGGCGCAAAACAATGCCATGGATTTTGACGATATGCTGGTCTACACCAACCAGCTTTTTGAGAATTACCCGGTTGTTAGGGACACCTACGCGCATAAATTTGAGCATGTCCTGGTGGATGAATTCCAGGATACCAACTTCTCCCAATATTCCATCCTGCGCAACCTCGCCCGCACACACAAAAACCTGTATGTCGTCGGAGATGAAGATCAATCCATCTATCGCTGGCGCGGGGCTGACTATCGGAATCTCGATCGCTTTAAAAACGATTTCAAAAATGCCCAGGTGATCCTGCTGGAGCAGAACTACCGCTCCACCCAAACCATCCTGGATTGCGCCATGGGAGTCATCGACCAAAACCTCAACCGCACACGCAAGAAACTTTTCACCAAATCACAAACAGGAGATAAGATCCGCCTGGTTGTGGCAGAAGACGATCGCGAGGAAGCCTACCTGGTGGTCAGTGATATCCGTGAAAGCATCCTTTCCGGGCGCAACCCAAGTGAGTTTGCCATTATGTACCGCACCAATGCTCAAAGCCGCGTGCTGGAAGAAGCCTTCCGGCGCGAAGGCATCAGCTATCGTCTGGTTGGAGCGCAACGTTTTTATGGTCGTAAAGAAGTGCGCGACATGATCGCCTTCCTGCGCCTGGTCTATAACCCCATGGATGAGGTCAGCCTGCGCCGCGTGATCAACTTACCCCCTCGTGGAATCGGCGATAAAACCATCCTGAGCCTATCCGAGCTGGCCAAAAAGACCGGTTTGAGCATCGGCGAAACCTTGCTCGAGTTGATCCGTCCCAATCATCCTGATCTGGCAGAGCTGGGCAGATCCGGTGACAAGCTGGTCCGATTTGCCCACTTGTTAGCGAGCTGGCGTAATGTTGCCCAGCAAAATACCCTCAGCATCCTCTTTGACCGCATTATTTCGGATACAGATTACCAAAGTTTCATCCAGGATAAAAGCGAGGAAGGATTGGACCGTTGGGAAAACCTGCTCGAGTTGCGCGCCGTGGTGATGGAATATGAAACCCGCGGTTTGCAGGATTTTTTGGAGGCAATGGCGCTGGTTGCAGACCAGGATACCCTTCCGGACGAGTTGGACGCGCCTACCATGCTGACATTGCATGCCGCCAAAGGTCTCGAATTTGATCGAGTCTACCTGGTCGGGTTGGATGAGATGTTGTTGCCCCACAGCCGTTCTCTTGATGACGAAGAATCCCTGGCAGAGGAACGCCGCCTTCTTTATGTCGGTATCACCCGTGCGCGTAAAAAATTGACCCTCACCCGGGCACTCAGGCGCCGCAGCCCTTATGGCACTTATGAGGATACCGTCCCTTCACGCTTCTTGAAGGACCTGCCTTCTTACCTGGTGCAAGAGGATATCTATGCCCAGCCGCGCCGAAGCACAAATGAATGGGGTCGCGAAACCTCCCGCTGGGAAACACCCTCCTGGCTGCGCAACACGCCCGTACCGCTGGATAAGCCTGCCAACACACGCTATAAGAGCGGCATGCAAGTCCGCCATCCAACGTATGGTCGTGGAGTAGTGAAAACCAGCAAACTGGAGCAAGGTGATGAGACAGTGGAAGTTTACTTTGAAGGTCACGGTCTCAAAGCCCTGATTGCCTCCCTGGCAAAACTGGAAATTTTATAAAGATTCATTTTTTATGAATTTGTAGGCCGGATTCCGTAGTTGAATCCGGCTTTCTTGTCATTCAGAAGTGTAGGGCGGAATGGCGGGTTAAGATATTCAATGGCTCACGAGCGTTTGCACCACCACTCCGCCGTTTGCGTATTTAGTCGGAGTAAGACAGCGAAATTTTTCCGATAACCAGCGTTTCGAGGCGATCTCATTCCAACCTACAGGGTAATAAAGGGTCACAAAATATTCCTGTAACAAACCCCAATTCCTCCCAAAATCGCTATAATTAATCAAGGAGGACGCAATGGAGATAATTTACACCTGGTACGGGCACGCTACCCACGGCTTACGAGTGGGAGAATTCAAAATCCTGATCGACCCCTATTTCACTGGTAATCCTGCTGCAACGATTACCGCAGAAAAAGTGGAAACAGATTACATTCTCATCACCCACGGTCACGGCGACC
>DOEX01000173.1 GCA_003532515.1 Anaerolineaceae bacterium
TGAACCCATCATCAAAACTGGATCTGCTTCAGCAATTAAGTTAGAGATACGTTCCATGGTGCTTGTCACCAATGGCAATTGAGGATCGTCCAGTGTGCCGATGGTTTCACGCAGGCGCGACAGTCGTTCATGTAGATCGGAAAGCTGAGCCGACGCTCCTGCGGCGACCCGGTGGGAGACTAACCGTCTCCAAAGGACCTGGCAAACCACCGACAAAGGTGGCGCGATAAGGATGCCGATGATTCCAAATGCCTCTGCAAGTCCGATGAGTAAGATCACCGTCAGGATCGGATTGTTCCACCTCCGATTTGCCAGACGTGGTTTAACCCAAATTAATATCGCGATTAGGATAATGAATGTATAAAGACCCAAAAACAGGCTGAGCGGGACGCTGGTCAGCAAGCCCACCAGAAGTGGAGAAAGGAGCGCCAGAACTGCTCCAACCACAGGTACCAGACATGCCAGGGCGCCAATCAATGCCAACAGCACCGGGTATGGAGATCCAAGCAGCCAATAACCAACACCAAAAAGCACGCCCGCCAGCAGACTTTGGAAAAGTTGACCTTGAATGTATCGACCGATTTCAGGTTCGATGGTCCGCCAGATCCCCCGGGCGCGTGTACGCTGGCCAGATGGTAATAACGATAACCAGAGCCGCTCAAAATGAATTTGATTGATCCCCCAATAAATACTCAGGATGACGATGATCGCGATGGCAGCGAAAACGCCGCCGATGCCCTGGGCGATTCCAAGCAGGGCAGGTATGACTAGTTCCCCATTGTTTCCGATGATTGCCTGGAATAGTACGCTCGGGGAAGGAAGGCGTGATATCAGGCTCTGTTGGATGGAACTGTCTGCCCATAAGGAAAAGTTCCACTTATCCTTAACGGATACACTTTCAGCCAAACGCTGTAATTCAGAACCTGATTCCCTGAAGACCAGGAAGAACAAAAAACCCAAACTGCCCGCGACGAGAATATAAGCAAAGATCCAAACCAACCGCACGATCAATCGCTTCCCCGCGAGACGTGAGAACAGAGGGCGTATTGAAGCCGCGAGCATCAACGAAAGCAACACATACACGACAGCAGTCCGAAATTGCCACAGCACCAATAACACCAGGATCGTGGTTAGAACCGCTACACTGATCCTTACCAGGTTCTTACTCATTAGTACCTGATGGAATTTGAGCTAACAGGACATCCAGATCAGACGCAATTGCCTCAATTTCGTCCATTACTTTGTCAATCTGCTTCTCTTGTAAGGCTGCACCACCTTTGTTAATTCGGGCTTGTTTCTGAAGATCTTGTACCAGGTCCCTGGCTTCGTACCGCAGGCGGCTGGTAAAATCGCGCCCGGTCGAATTCTCGGGTTCAGACGGTGAGGGGTGAAAAACAAAATCGTCAAGGATCAGTTGTATGATTGCGGCGATTGGAATAGCCATTAGTGCACCAACAATACCAAACAGTGAAGAAAAAGCAAAAATCGCCAGCAGGGAAACAAATGGATTGACCCCCACTGCTTTGCGCATGATGCGTGGAACCAGTAAATTATTTTCCAAAACCTGGATGATCACAGTGGCGACAATCACCCAGATCAATTTTGTAGGAGAAATGGACAGGGCGATCAATCCTGCTGGAATTGCACCCAGCGTGGGTCCCACCATTGGCACTGCTTCAAGCGCTCCAGCCACAAGCGCCAGCACCAGGGCATTGGGCAAACCAATGATCAGGTAGGTGATTAACGCCATAACACCGATAACCAGGCAAAGCGCCCCTTGCCCGGCAATAAAGTAGCTAACCTTAACTTCCATCGCTTTGATCAATTCAGAAATACGCTCCCGGTGAGTTTTAGGGAGCATTTGGATCAATGATTGAATGGTTCTTGGTCCATCGAGGGTCCAATAGAAACCCAAAAGCAGGATGACGATTGCATAAAAGACGAACTTTGAAACAGTCGCCAGGTACACCAGGGCTTGTTCAGCAGAGGCCAGCTCCTCTGGTGCGGTCTGGTAGACCATTTCAAAACCCGGTATCACAGCCGGCAGAAATTGGTTGAGGCTGGCAATCAATTGGTTGGGTGAGTCACCAATCCAGGAGCGTAAATTCTGATAGTAATCTGGGATCATTTTGATGATCGCTGCCCCTTGATCAAATACCAGGGGAAATAACAAAATGAGGAAGCCAATTAACAAGGCAAACAGCAGTACATAAACGAGGAGAACTCCCGCAACTTTAGGAAGACCTCTTCGGTAAAACCAATTTACTATTGGCCTGATGACCGTCCCCAGGATGATGGCGACGAACAAAATAAAAACAACCTGGTAAAAACGATACAAGAGCCAAAAACTCAGCCCGACACATACCAGGACGATGGTCGCCAACATGACCCGCCGGAACGTCCAGTTGCTCAGTTGAGTAGGTGGCTGGTCTTCCATGAATTACTCCTTGTGCCTACTCGATCCCAGACACTAATTTCATTCGTCTCCATTGGTACTCGTCTTATTTATTCAGGATACACATGGTCTATTTTTTCTTCTTCTCAACAACAAGTATTGTTTCCCTGCGCTTGGCCTGCTTCAAGCGACGGATGTGCGTACGTACCCCTTTTGATTGTCGTTTAACTTTGTCTTTGGTTTCAGTATTTGTCAGGCTTGACATTAGTGCTCCTATTCACTGGGCTGTGAAATTTCTTTAACCATCTCTGCAGTCTTTTCTGGCTGGTTAACGCGAGTAGCCACGTCTGCCTGAGAAATAATCCCCAAGACCTTACAAACACTATCCACGACGACGATACGACGCAATTGATGTTCTGACATTGCATCCAGGGCTCTCTGAAAATCATCATCAGCCCTGCAGGTCACAACCTTGCGCGTCATCACAGATTCCACCTGGGTAGAACTGGCATCGAGACCCTGGCCTACTACCCTCAAAGCTAAATCGCGATCGGTAATGATCCCGATCAACTTTTGAGTTTCTTTGTTATCAATTACTGGAATTGACCCGATGTTTTCGCTTTTCATCAATTCCGCGACCATTACTACATTGTCGGTCGGCAGGCAGCAAACCGGTTTTGAAGTCATAACTTCTTCACATGTTTTCATCAGATAATCCTTATTCTCTAGATAACGGACAAGATAGGCGAACCAAGTAGATTTTTGTCCGAAGTTTGTTGGAGTTCCAGGTTTAACCAAATATCCATAGGTGTTCACATTGAGGGGTCAATTTTCAATCTGACCCACCCGGTTTTTAAGCCGGGCGTCAGATCGCAAGGGTGAACGTACTCGCCAAAGCCCCTATCAACTACTTTAGCCCGAAATATAGGACTAAATAATCCCCAGCAGCTTCAAAATGAGCAGGATGACGGCGATAACTACCAAAACGTGAATCCAATTACCCGTTTTGGGGAAACCTGAGAAAACTCTCCCGCCGAAAGCGCCGAGCAACCACAAGATGAAAATTATTATGATGATTGTCCACATACTGAACTCCTTTTGATTTGTCTGTTGTCTACCATTTGGTCTTCAGACCGAATGATAGCATGCCTGGTAGTCTTGTCTTGATCACCAACAAC
>DOEX01000262.1 GCA_003532515.1 Anaerolineaceae bacterium
CTGAAGAAGCACTGCGACTGATCATTGTCAGTTACACCTACGAGGCTGGAGTTCGTAACCTGGAACGTGAGATTGGCACCGTGCTCCGCAAAATTGCTACAAAAAAATCTGAAGGCGAAGAGTATCCGACCGTTGTGACAGCCGAGTTGGTCCTGCAATTGCTTGGTCCGGTTGAATTCTTCCCGATGTCGGCTGAAGCTAAAGATGAGATTGGGGTTGCTACAGCCCTCGCCTGGACTGAAAATGGCGGCGAGATCATGCCCATCGAAGTGTTGGTCGTTTCAGGCAAAGGCAATCTGCAAATAACTGGTCAAATCGGTGATGTAATGCAGGAATCAGCCCAGGCTGCCTTGAGTTATCTGAAATCGCGCCAGAAGGTGTTTGAAATCCCGGAAGATTTCTTTGAAGAAACTGACATTCACATCCATGTCCCTGAAGGTGCCATCCCCAAAGATGGTCCGAGTGCAGGCATCACCCTGGCAACCGCCCTAATTTCAGCCGCTCTGGGTGTGCCGGTGAGGCACGAAGTGGCTATGACCGGGGAGATTACTTTGCGAGGTCGTGTTATTCAAATTGGTGGTGTGCGAGAGAAGGTGTTGGCTGCCCATCGCTCAGGTCTGAGGACTGTCATTCTCCCAGCAAAGAATGAAAAAGACCTGGTGGATGTCCCGGAAGCGGTTCTGAAAGAACTGAAGATCATTTTTGTAGATCACATGGATCAGGTTACTGAGGCTTCGATTGTTGGTGAATTAAAATACGCTAACGGTATCTACCCTGTCAAACGTAAAGCCTCCCGCCGCCAATCGGCGAAAGACACGGATAGTCATTCCGAAGAGTAAGGTCACCAGTATATTTGCACAGTAAAATTACTAAAAAAGCCGCTTTCGCGGCTTTTTTTTAAATCCTACTCTTATCTATTTCTGCTCTTTTGGCTGGACAGCATTGATCCCGTTTTCAACCTGGGTCAATACTCGCTTTAGCTCCCGCTCCAAACCCAAGAGCGTTTCAGCCACGTAACGATCGGCATCGTGTTGAGCCTGTTCCGCGTCGAGTTGAGCCTGACGGGTAATGTCATCTGCTTTGCTCTGAGCTGATTGATAAATGTCGGATTTCTCGACCATGCGCTCGCTCTTTTCGCGGGCGATAGAAACCGTTCGGTTGGCTTCTTCTTGTGCCTGGGCTAAGATTCGATCCTTTTGGGAGATGATTTGCTGCGCTTTTTTGATTTCTTCAGGGATGGAAATTCTCATCTGATCAATGATATCCATGAAAGAATTCTCATCGACGACAACATTTCGAGAAAGAGGAATTGGCTTGCTATTGTTGAATAGCTCTTCCAGTCGGTCAACCAGGTGCAAAATGTCCATAATTTCCTCCGAAAAATCCTGTTTGTAATTAGTGTAACACTATTATAACTGATGGACAGCCCTGTTTTTTTCAGGTAACTAGATTTCCTGTTTGTTCATATTGGTTTGGGTTCGTTCTCTGTACTTCTTTAACAAGGCTTCATTTACATGAGCAGGAACCATACTGGAGACATCTCCGCCTAACGAAGCAATTTCCTTCACAGTCGTCGAAGAGAGAAAAGTGTTTTCTTCATCAGTGATCAGGGCAACCGTATCAATTTCTTCATCCAGCCTTCTGTTTGCTAATGCCATCCGGAATTCGAATTCAAAATCAGAAAACACACGTAGACCTCTCACTATTGCTGTCGCTCCAATTTCTTTCGCAAAAGCAACTGTGAGACCAGAGTAACCAACCACCTGGATTCCTTCCTGATCTTTGACTGCTTCTTTGACTAGCGAAATTCGGGTCTCAGGATCAAACAATAACGATTTAATCGGCTTATCAAAGACAGCAATCACTACCAGGTCGAAAAGTTTTGCTGCCCGTTTGGCAATATCCAGATGCCCGTAGTGAAACGGGTCAAAAGTACCGGGAAATAACACTGTTTTCATGCTCAACTTACATCTCCTGCCCCGTCAGATTGCGGCCAAAAGGCAGCGACGGCTGATTTCAAATCCTGGTGTTCTTCCAGGTTCAATTCGGGATCTTTGTCCAACAGTTTCGTGGCAAGTTCTCGGGTTTGTTTGATTAATACTGTATCAGCCAGGCTAGCCATTTTGAGGTCAATTGCCCCAGCCTGCCTCGTTCCGAGGAAATCACCCGGTCCGCGCTCTTCCAGGTCTACCTCTGCCAAACGGAACCCGTCATTTGTTTCAGTCATGACCTGCAATCGACGATTCTCAACGGTGCTGTCATTATCAGGAATCAGGAAACATAACGACTGGACCTCACCTCTACCAACGCGTCCTCTGAATTGGTGAAGCTGTGACAGACCAAAATGATTTGCACCCTCAATCACCATGATGGTGGCATTGGGTATGTCCACACCCACTTCTACAACTGATGTCGAGACCAGAATGTCAAACTGCCTGGCTCTAAAGGCAAGCATAACAGCATCTTTTTCGGCTGGCTTCAAGCGACCATGCACCAAACCGACCTTGAGTTCAGGAAAAATTTCTTCTTGCAGCCTGACCTGCTCTTCAACAGCAGCCTTAATTTCTTCGTTCTCACCAGCTTCAACTAACGGATAAATGATAAATGCCTGGTGCCCCTCCTCCACTTGCTTGCGAATTGTTTGGTAGACTCGTTCGCGTTCGGTTGGGTAAACGATCATGGTCGTTACAGGCAACCTGCCAGCCGGCATCTCGTCCATGATGCTCACGTCCAGATCACCGAAAATAGTGAATTGTAGCGAGCGCGGGATAGGCGTGGCGGTCATTACCAACAGGTGAGGGTTATCGCCCTTGTTTCTTAACGCCGCTCTCTGGGACACACCGAAACGATGCTGTTCATCTACCACGACCATTTGCAAATTCTGGAATGTGACCGGGTCCTCAATTAATGCATGAGTACCAATCAGAAGTTTCACATATCCTGATTCCAGTCCTGCGAAGATCTCTCCTCGTTCAGTCTGTCCGGTGTCTCCAGTTAGCAGACGCACCTGCCCTTCTTCAAGGAAAGCCGGGTGCGCTTGAGTGCCGACTGTTAGCAATTGTCGAATGGTCTGATAATGTTGCTCCGCCAGGATCCCTGTAGGAGCCATCAAAGCTGTCTGGGCACCCGATTCGATCACCATCGCCATACCCAAAACCGCAATGATGGTCTTACCTGAACCAACATCGCCTTGCAGTAAGCGGTTCATGGGATGGTCTTTGCCTATATCCGCTCGAATTTCATCCAGGGATCTTTTTTGTGCGCCTGTGAGCTCATAAGGCAGGGCAGCTACCCTCTCAGTTACCCACGCATCATTCACTTCATAAGGATGCCCAACAAGTTGCTGCCATTGCTGCTTCTGTTGCAGCACGCCTACCTGGAGCAAGAAAAGCTCATCAAAGGCAAAACGGCGTTGAGCAGCTTTCAAAGCCTCGTTGTTTTCTGGGAAATGAACCTGCAGAAGCGCGTCACTGGTTTTCAAGAGTTGCGCTTCTTCCCGCAACTGGTCAGGCAGAAAATCGTTGACCTTGGGAGCCCAATAGCGCACGGTATTGAACTGCGTACGCCTTAACCAGCGTTGGGTGATCTTGGCGGTGAGTGGGTAGACTGGCACAATGCGGTTAGTATGCAGCTGCTGTTTGTCGATTGGTTCGTAGTCCGGATACCATATTACCGGTCTGCCCAGGTACGTGTCAATTTTTCCGGAAACAGAGATGAACAAGTCTTTCTTCAGGTAGCGCACATGCCAATCCTGGTTCATCCAAAGCAGGCGAAGCGCACCAGTGGTGTCAGAAACGACCGCTTCTACCAGTCGTTTGCCCTTTTTGGTCTGGAAGGCATCAATGCTCACAACCCGGGCTAAAATGGTAACTTCTTCACCGAACTCAAGCTGATTGATCGTCTTCAGCTTGGAATAATCGTCATATCGACGGGGGAACAGGTAAAGTAGATCCTTAATTTTGTGAACTCCCAGTTTGACCAAATGGGCTCCTTGCTTATCACCTACCCCTCTAATGACACTGACCGGTGCCTCAAGTCCATGCGATTCATCGCTCATAGGTTGGCTGGCAATTTCGCGCAGACGTGTGTTCACTTTCGAGCGCACAACCTGTTCATCCGGTTGGGCTGCTGGCACCTTGGATATTTGGTTGGCTTTTGCTACTTGAGGTGCTGGTTTGACTTGTTTTGGTTCAGGAATTACGGGTTTTTCGGTTTCAATGTATTCAGGCAAGGTTTTAAGATTGGGAATTGAGAGTAAATCGCCAATTTCGAGCAACACATTGCGGCGGTTTTCTGGTTCAAGATCAGGATAGCGGTTGAAAAACATACTGATCAACGGGATCAAACTCTCTGATAAGCCCTGCTCACGGGCTTCTGACGGCCAGCTCTTTCCAAGAGCTTGCAAGCCGCCCATAACTGCTCTGTTTTCGTACCCCTGGCTTCCTTCCAATTGGAAAATTTTGAAGTATTTTTCTTTTATCTTTTGCATGATATTCACTCTATTCGGACTTAATCATAACCGATACAGGAAGTGAAATTGTTTTTCCAAATGCAAGATCTATTACAAATTAGGCTCGGAAAGGCAAACTTCAGGAGTAAATAAAACCTGTCATCCTGAACGGAGTAAAGTATCTTCCACGCAAATAGAGCAAGATCCTTGCGGAGCACACTTCCTGTTCCAACTAAGGTTCAGGATGGCAGACTAATATCCTCGATAAAAAAGTGATCAAAAACCCCGTTCAATTGCTCATCAATCAATTTCATGTCAACAAATTCCGGGCAATCAAACCTGGCAAAATTGAACAAGACATATTTCTTTGCCTTCTCAGGAATCCCCTTTAACCCACCCAGCGGATGCTTCAAATAACGTAAGATCGCTTTTAGATCAACCGCTTGCCCGCTTTCCAAGCCCGTCAACTGGGCGAAAATCTGGCTCCGAAACACATTTTCTTCGTTCAAGGGTTTCATCAGTCCAGCCAGCCCCACCACAACGATTACCAGGTCCGAAAAATCAGGTATCACCGGCTCCCAATCCGCTGGTGCTTTCAGCGGTCGTCTTTTCGACCCATCCGCCTCAACGATTAAGCAACGATGATTCTCCGTACAGACCTGTTTTAAAGCTATCAACTGGTTTTTGGCTAAACCTGAAAGCTTAATGTGCCCATCGACCTCAATCGGATCGCCTGTTATGAGAATGTTACCAACTTCTCCCAACAAGTCAGGCAACATAAGCGAATCGCTATCCCAAATAAAANNCCACCTGCGCCTACCAGGGCGATAGTTATTCCTCGTGTTACCTCAGTAAGTTGGTCAATTTCAGCTAAGATTCCAGTTTTCATAACAGGTTTTCAACAACTTCCAAAACACTGTTGCCGATAATCAAAGCCTTGTCGGAAAAGTGAGTTGCCAGGCTCGGGTCTTTTCGCGGATCAACATCACCGACTTTGGTATGCGCCTTAATCCGCAATCCACTTCTTAGCATCCCCCGCACAGTTCCATCAAACGGAGCCACAATTTCATTACCCCCAACTTCAGCCAACATCTGTCCTTGCCTGACCAGGTCGCCAATTTCAACAAAAGTCCGGATAATTCCTTCCGTGTGCGAATACAAGACTCGCTCAAGACCAATGCCTTCCACTATTCCCGGGATACCTGTATCTTGTTCAGCAGAACCTTTCCAAATGATCTTGCCCAGGTTGTCTCCCCGGTTGGTTTCAATGACCACAAGACAGTTCTCATCAGCAATAAAACCCGGACCCAAGCCAATCAGAGGGAATTTCTCCGCAAATGGATTAGTTTGAAACCGTTTCATCATGCGGGCATCCACAATGGCTCGAAAATCGAAGCGTTCAGCGATTCTGGATTCAGGGTCGACAATTACAGCAATTTTTCCAGCCAGCAATGCGCTTTCGATTTCTTCATCATTTCCGGCTAACACAGACTGGATTTCTTCCACCGCGTATTGAGACTCCCAAACAGCTTCTGCGAAGGCGACTTTTCGCCGTACGACCATTGGCTCAGGTAGTTCAGAAATAACCACCTGCCAGCCGTTTCTTCGTAAAACAGCAGCCACACCGCTTGCCAAATCCCCACCACCAAGGATTAGGATTAACCTCTTCTTTTCCATGTTCATGCCGTAATTATACAGATGAACTTTCTATTGATGCACACAAAATCAGTCACAAATAATTCTTCAAACTAATACCTGCCATGGAAAGGGTAATTTTCTCAACGAATCCGCAAGTTCGCCTTGACTTTTGTGTATTTCCGACTATATAATAAAGATGTCTATACAACCCCATTGATCCAACCCACGCCTCACTCGAGTAAGGAATTTGATGGATAGTCTCAACAACCTGACCGGAATTCCTCAATACATTCGAATTCGCGAAGAACTCCGCGGACGTATCCTTTCGGGTGATTTGAGTCGGGGTTCAAAACTTCCTTCTGAAGAAGAATTATCGACTTCTTACGGCGTCAGCCGAATGACCTTACGGCAGAGTATGTCAGACCTGGTGGACGAGGGTTTGCTCTATCGCAAACATGGTGTCGGCACTTTCGTGGCATTGCAACATTTTGCAAGAGATCACAGTTACCTTCAGAATTTTTTCGAAAATTCCCGCCAAAGCGGTCTTTTGGTGGATGAAAAAATTTTGGAAATGAGTGTGGTGCCAGCGCGCTTCCAGGTTGCCAAAGCACTGGAGCTGGCTGAAGGTGATCAAGTGATCCGATTGAAAACCTTGCGGATCGTTGAGGGCAATCCGGTCACGATTCACGAGGCATTTTTCTCCTTTGAAAAGTTCTCGGATTTTGTCGAAAATAACATCGAAACCCTCTCTAAAGATTTGCTGGCTTTTTATGAATCGAAAGGCTTTAAAGTCAGGCGCGGCATCCAGCGACTGGATGCCCGTGCAGCTGAGCCAGAAGTTGCCGTACTCCTGGAAATGGAAATCGGGGCACCTGTTCTCTATAAAGAACGCACCTTGTATACCGAAGAAGGCATTCCGGTTGAATTTCTCTATTGTCATAACCGGGGTGATCTTTATTCTGTCACTTTCAATCTTTCAGCTGAATAGCAGGATGTTTAGAAGCACAAGGAGGGTACCAGAGCCAAGTTGAACATAAAAACCACTATAGAAAGGAGAATTTAGAGTAAATGTCAATTGTCAATGCATTAGAAATAACGCGTGAAGCTGCCAAAGGAGGTTATGCCGTTGGGGCTTTCAATATCACCAGTATCAACCAAATGGAAGGGGTGGTCGAGGCTGCGATCGAAAAGAAAGCACCATTGATCATCCAGGCTTCCGTCACACCGTCACAATTCCTCAAGCCAGAAGTAATCGTGGCTGTATATCGCACTCTTGCCAACCAGGCACCGATTCCAATCTGTCTCCATCTGGATCACTGCACTGAAGTCGATTACTGCAAGCACCTGGCAGATGTGGGATATACCAACCTCATGATCGATGCTTCCAAGCAAGTTTTCGAGGAGAATATTCGTCAAACCAAAGAAGTGGTTGATTACTGCCACGCCCACAGTGACGCTTCAGTAGAAGGTGAATTGGGCACTGTCAGCGGTGTCGAAGATCAGGTAAAGGTTTCAGAGGATGAAGCTGCGCTGTGCAATCCGGAGCAAGCAGTCAAGTTCGTTGAAAGAACTGGTGTGGATATTTTCGCGCCTGCCATCGGAACTGCCCATGGCGTCTATAAAACCAAGAACCCTAAAGTCGATTTCGAGCGTATGGCACAGATTAACCAGATGCTCAATGCTGACCGGATCAATACACCCCTCGTCGTGCACGGTGGTACTGGTTTATCGGAAGAATATGTCAAGCGACTCCTGGAAGCAGGCGGGGCAAAATTCAACGTTTCTACCGAGTTGAAGTACACACTAATCGATGCCACCTTCAACTACATTTCAGCCAAACGGGAAGAATACAACCCGGGTAAGGTCGATATTGCCGTTCGGGACGCCATTCGCAGCGTAGTTGGTCGTTGGATCGATATGCTGGGCTGTGCTGGAAAAGCATAAGAGGTCCGCATGACTATCAAAGCAATATTCTTCGACCAGGATGGTGTCATCATCGACACTGAACGTGATGGGCACCGCGTCTCCTTTAACGACACTTTCAAACATATGGGCTTCGACACAGTCTGGGATGTTGAGTATTATCACGAACTGCTTCAGATCGGTGGTGGCAAAGAACGCATGTTGCACCATTTCAAGACGCGTGGTTTTGGCGTCGAAATTCCTGAAGAGGAAGTCCCGGAGTTGATCAAGAAAATGCACCTTTACAAGACTGACCGCTTCATAGAATTAATTGAATCCGGAAGTCTGCCCCTCAGGCCAGGTATCCACCGCTTTATGAAAGAAGGAGCCGAAGCCGGCTTGACACTGGGTGTTACCACCACCTCAAACGAGCGGGCTGCCCATGCCATTGCCTACAAGATACTAGAAGACATTCCCTTCAAGTTTGTCCTCGCCGGTGATATTGTCTCCAAAAAGAAACCCGATCCTGCCATTTATCTGCTGGCTATGGAAAAAGCAGGCGTTAAGGCCGATGAATGCCTGGTTGTCGAAGACTCTCGTAATGGTGTTCTCGCCGCCAAAGCAGCCGGAATGCACGTAGTTGCTACGAGCAACTTCTACACAGAGCGCGAAGACTTGAGTGATGCGGATCTGATTGTGACTGCCCTGGGAGATCCCGATGGGGAAAAGGGTCGCTTAGTACAAGGAGACCTTCCCGAATACGATGGTGTCTTGCACATCCACCAGCTAACACGCATGTTCGGATAACGCTGTGGAAGATCCGGAGGTGCCAAAACGAAGAAAAACAAACGATTTCTTATGTCAGATTGAACCGAGGAAATAAATCTATGACCAAAGTTGTTGAATTTGTTGTTAAGTCCATAGCGGACACTGCTCTCAAAAATGAGCAGTATTTTAGCGAACTAGACGCTGTCGTAGGTGATGGGGATTTTGGTTATTCCATTGGCCGTGGCTTTGAGAAAGTACTGGAAAATTGGGACAGTATTGACCGCACAATTCCAGGTAATTTTTTCAAAGATGTTGCCAAGATTATTATGAGTTCTGTGGGTGGTGTCTCGGGTACGATCTGGGGAACCGCCTTCCTGCGTGCTGGAATGACACTTGGTACGAACGAGACAGCCAAAAAAGAAGATATCGTCCCGATTTTACGGGCAGTCGCCGAAGGTATTAAGAAACGCGGGAATTGCGACCTGGGTGATAAAACCTATCTTGACACCCTTATCCCCACAACCAACGCAATTGAAGCTGCCATTAACGAAGGTAAATCGGACCTCGAAATACTTGAAATCGCCACCCAGATTTCAGCTGAGGCTGCTGAAGCAACCCGACCCATGGTGGCCAAACGCGGTCGGGCATCGTACACCGGTGATCGCAGTATAGGCACCCTGGATGCTGGTTCAGTTGCTCTGGCAACCATGATCAAATCTCTCAGCGAAGCTTGGAGAGCTTAACTTTTTCATTCAAAAAAGGAGAAAACGATGAAAAAATTTGTAAATGATCCAAAAGATTTTGTTCCCGAAATGCTCAAGGGCATCGCCCTTGCCAACCCGGATACACTGCAATATATCCCGGAATATAACTTGATCATGCGTAAAGGCATTCCATTTGCCAATAAAGTGTCCATTATGCAGGGCTCTGGTTCCGGTCACGAACCTGCCCATGTAATGACCGTTGGTAAAGGCATGCTGGATGCTGCTTGCCCAGGCAACGTTTTTGCAGCTCCACCCGCTGATTATGTCTATCAAACCACCAAACTGGTTTCTGGTCCAATGGGTGTGCTGCACCTCCTGAACAACTACACCGGCGACACCATGTCCTTCGACATGGGGCAGGAATTGGCTGAGATGGATGGCATCGAAGTCGGTAGAGTAGTTATCAATGATGACGTTGCCGTCAAGGACTCCACCTGGACCGTCGGTCGCCGTGGTGTGGCAGGCAACTTCTTCGTAATGAAAGCCTGCGGTGCTGCATCTGAAGAAGGCAAGACACTGCAAGAATTGGTTTCCATCGGTAATCATGTAGTCGAAGTGACACGCACTATGGGTATGGCACTCACCGGCTGTACCCCACCTGCCAAAGGCAGCCCTATCTTTACCCTGGCTGATGATGAAATGGAAATGGGCATCGGCATCCATGGCGAACCTGGACGAAAACGCGTTAAGATCGAACCTGCGAACAAGATCGTGGACGAACTTTTCGAAGCTGTTGCAGACGATCTGCCCTACCAGGCTGGCGATGAAGTTGCCCTGATGATCAATGGCATGGGCGGCACCCCAATTTCCGAACTCTATCTCCTCTATGGACATGCCCACGAAATTGCTGAGAAACGCGGTCTCAAGATCAAACGGAACTACGTTGGTGAGTACTGCACCTCGCTCGAGATGGCAGGCTTCTCTATCACTTTGGTCAAGCTCGATCCAGAACTGGAACGATTGCTTGCTGCTCCGGCAGAAATTGCCATCAGAGTGTTCTAAAACATTCATTTAAAGCATCTAATAAAAGTTGGGCTGGAAATTTCAGCCCGACTTTTTTACTCCCAGTGAGAGCAACGTGTTATAACCGAGGAGATAAGTCTTTTGTCTGTATGATGAGAGAAAATAATTACACATTATCAACCAGGTCAAAACTCGACCTTGCATTTTCTGCAGTTCTTGGGTAAACTAAACAGGTTAATTAATACGAGTGCAAATTAGGAGTGCAAGATGACACCATTACCAAAGAGAAAAATTAGCCCCGGACGCCGCGATCGCCGACGTGCGCATGACCATCTGAAAGCCAGCGCCAGCGTGAACTGCCCCAATTGTGGCGAACCTCGCCTGCCTCATCGTGTCTGCCCCAAGTGCGGATACTATCAGGGTCGTGAGGTTATTACTGTTGACAAACAAGACTAATTTGTACTGATACCCTTCAAAAATTAATCCGGGCTTTTCGCCCGGATTTTTATTTACTTAAAGCCAATCTTCTCAAGCAACATTTTTTGTCATTCTGAACGAAGTGAAGAATCTTCTAAGTTGGAGGTTAAGATCCTTCGCAACGAAGGCTCAGGATGACAAAACAACCTATTCTACATACTCCTCAAAAAATGACAATAACTGCACCGGCAGCAAGCCAGTGATCCGCACGCCTGTCTCTTCGTGCTCAAGTTTCTCAACATGACCTTTCTCATGAAAAAGCGAGACCAGCCGCCCAACTTCATACGGTAATAAAACATTGATTCGTTCAAAGCCTTGCACGACACCAGCCGCAATTGACTCAACCAGTTTTTCAAAGCCAGTACTCTCTTGTGCACTGATGAACAGCGCTAAGGCATCCGCGGTTTCCTTCAATTCTCGCAGATCTTCTTCACTCAATAGATCAACTTTATTGTAGACTGTCAGGATCGGAATTTCTCCGGCACCGATGTCCTCCAACGTCTCCAAAACCGTCTTACGCTGCAATTCAGCATTCTCATGCGAGCCATCGATAACGTGCAATAAGAGGTCTGCCTCGGCAATTTCTTCAAGCGTTGCCTGGAATGCCGCCACAAGATCAGTAGGCAGTTTTTGGATAAAACCTACCGTGTCCGTAAGCAACACGGTTTCCCCTGTGGGCAATTCAAGCTGCCTGGTGGTAGGGTCGAGCGTAGCGAATAATTGGTCTGCCACGTAAATACCAGCATCAGTCAGCGCATTCAGCAAGGTGGATTTGCCGGCGTTTGTGTATCCCACCAGCGCTACCACGGGAATATTGGTTTTACGGCGCTGCTGGCGATAGCGATGACGATGCTGGCGTACTTTTTCCAACTCATCTTCCAGTTTGTCTATCCGTCTGTTGATCTCGCGGCGGTCAACTTCCAACTGAGTTTCACCAGGCCCGCGAAGACCAACCCCGCCAACGCCGCCGCTCCGCCCCGAAGCACCACCGGTTTGCCTGGCAAGGTGAGTCCAGGCTCGAGTCAAGCGAGGTAAACGATATTTGTACTGCGCCAGTTCCACCTGGAGCATGCCTTCACGCGTGTCGGCATGTTGGGCAAAGATATCCAGGATTAATGCAGTCCTGTCCAGGACCTTGATTTGATTATTAAATTCTTTTTCAAGTTCCCTTTGATGTCGTGGAGATAATTCGTCGTCAAACAGGATGGTATCTGCGTCTAACTCTTCAGCGAGCAACTTTAGCTCTTCCAATTTGCCTGTGCCAATGTAGGTACGTGAATTTAACCTGGGAAGATTTTGGGTGATGGAACCGACAACCTCGATTCCCGCCGTTTCCGCCAACAATTCAAGTTCCTGCAAACTTTCATCCAGGGTTAAACCCTGGTGGGTCTCCTGTCCGATCCGAACTCCCACCATGATAGCTTTTTCTTTTTGTTCTTCTATAAATTGAGACAATTGATTGTAAGTTCCAGTGCTTACTGTGCAGCGATCCAGGCTTGCATGCGCCCGATCGCCTCTTCAATCCGGTCTGTGGGGATTACAATCGAAATTCGTACGTAATCTTTCCCGCTTGGACCATATACCACACCTGGGGTCATACTGACCCCGGTATCATTGAGCAAGTCCGCGCAGAATTTGACCGGGTCGTGAAATTTGGGTGGTAATTTGGCCCAGAGATACAAGGCAGCTTTGGGCAAATCCACTTCAAAACCGCCGCCCTTCAGACCGTTATAAACGACATCACGGCGATTTTCATAGATTCTGTTGCGTTCAACCAGCCATGCCTGATCAGACGTAAGGGCAGCCTGACCAGCATCCAGAATGGGCATGAAAATAGACGAGTCAATCTGGCTCTTGTAATTTGCCAGCAAACGAATAGCTTCCTTATTTCCGACCGCCATGCCGATGCGCCAGCCAGCCATGTTATAAGTTTTCGAAAGCGAATTGAACTCGACTGCAACCTCTTTCGCGCCTTCCACTTCCATGATGCTGGGAGCTTCATAACCATCGAAACAAAGGTCGCAATAAGGTGCGTCGTGGGCAATTAAAATATCATATTTTTTAGCAAAAGCTACCGCTCGCTTAAAGAAATCCAGGTCGGCTACCGCACCAGTGGGATTGTTTGGGTAATTGAGCCACATGATCTTGGCTTCTTTGGCAACATCCTCAGGGACAGCATCAAAATCAGGAAGAAAGTCATTTTCTTTGGTGAGCGGCATAAAATGATAACGCGCGTCTGCCAATTGCGCCCCTGCCAGATAGACTGGGTAGTAAGGATCAGGCAATAAAACCATGTCACCAGGGTTTAGCATGGTGTGATTGAGGTTAAAGAGACCTTCCTTGGAGCCAATCAGTGCCAGGGCTTCAGTATTAGGGTCAATATCTACATCGAAGCGGCGTTTATAGTATGTGCTTACTGCTTTGAGAAAGCCCGGAGAACCTCCCGCTGGTGAATAACCATGCTTTTTGGGATTTTTCGCCGATTCAATCAATTTATCAATAATAAAGCTGGCAGGTGGGAGATCAGGCGAACCCATATCCAGGCGGATAACATCCACGCCTTTCTCCTGGAGATCCGCGATAACAGTTTTTAATCCGGCAAAGAAATATGGTTGTAAACTTGCCACAGTTTTGGATGGTTGTTTCATAACAGGTGGATAGCTTTCTCTTTTTTTTCTTTCAATTATAAACGAGGAATTGGAGAATCCTCGTCATATGTCATCCTGATCTCATTTGCGACACAAAGTATGCTTCGCAAGGATCTTACCATCTCCGCACCGAGATCCTTCGCTTCACTCACAATGACAGTCCAACTTCTTAAATTCCTCTGGTATAATTCTTGCAAGAGGGCTGGTTCTTGCTTTCACAGCCTGCTTACTTGAGGTAATGATGTTTCAAAACCAATGGCAGCAAACCACCACACACACTTCCGCTCACCTGGCGCAAACCATGACGCTGCTCAGCCTGACTGCGGCTGAGTTGCAGCAGAAAATTGATTCCGAACTGGCTAACAACCCTGCGCTTGAACTGGTTGAAGAGCGACGCTGTCCAATGTGCAAGCGCTTGCTACCCCCTACCGGTCCTTGCCCTATCTGCAGTCAGCCTAAATCCGAAGACTCGGAAGACCCAATCGTCTTCATTTCTCCCCGTGAAGATTTTTATACCGGCAGCGGCACCGGAACAAGCGAGGTTCCAGATGAGCCTTTCGCTTCCGAAATGATCGATCTTCCCACTTATGTGCTCAAACAAGCGGCGGCTGATCTGAGAGTGGAAGACCGCCTGATTGCTGCCTACATCCTTAATCACCTTGATGAAGACGGTTTTCTGACCATCACTCCTATCGAAGTAGCCCGCTATCACCACATTCTGCCCAGTGAAGTTCAGGAGATCATCGAGTTGTTGAAACGTTGCGACCCGATCGGGGTTTGTTCTGCCCATCCGGCTGAAGCGATGCTTGCCCAGGTAGAAAGCCTGGCAGAAAGTATCGAAATTCCACCCTTGACGCGTGAAGTTATCCAGGATTTTTTACCCAAAGTTAGTCAGCACCATTTTAGCGATATCGCTCGAGCGTTAAAATCGAACACCCAACAGATCCAGTTGGTTGCAAACTTCATTAGCGAAAACCTCAATCCCTTCCCTGCCCGTGCCCACTGGGGCGACGTTCGCAATCCCAACACGAGTGGTTCCGAAGCTTTTCACCAACCTGACGTCCTCATTTATTATCTCAACGAAAATCCTGCCAATCCCCTGGTGGTAGAGATAATCCTGCCTGTGAGGGGAACCTTGAAAGTTAACCAACTTTTTAAGGATACGTTAAAAACAGTCGAGGAGGAACACGCCGTCGAATGGAAAGAGGATATCGAAAAAGCATCGCTCCTGATCAAGTGTATCCAACAGCGCTCGAACGCGATGAAATTATTGATGGAACAGCTCGTCGTTCTTCAAAAGGATTACATTGTTAGCGGAGATAAAAATATGGTTCCACTGACGCGCGCCAAAATCGCTGAGGAACTCGGTTTGCACGAATCGACCATCTCAAGGGCTGTTTCCGGCAAAACGATCCAGCTTCCAAATAAGAAAATTGTCCCAATGGCAATCTTTTTTGACCGCAGTCTTTCCCTCAGAACGATCATTAAAGAAATGATTGAACGTGAAGATCGCCCACTCAGTGATTCTGAAATCAAGGAAAAGCTGGAAGAAGATGGCGTATCGATCGCTCGACGCACAGTTGCCAAGTATCGCTCGATGGAAGGTATTCTACCTGCCCATTTACGCTCCAACGCTAAAAGTTAAGCAGGCTCATCTGTGGACCGATCCCTCCATGGCAATTTGAATGACTCCACGCTCGCAGGTGATCTGCAAATATTGAGCGAATCTGCTCTGCTCGACTTGATAGCAGAGCCAGCGGTGGTTTATCTTCGTTCAAAAGATCGGCTTGTTTTGGCGAATGAGCCTTTCCTAAATCTGAGTGGCTACTCTAAGACCGATTTGGAAAAGCTGGGGCTTTCTGCTTTGATCCCTGAAGAACCTGATACCAATCCCAGCCAGAACGAAGCAAGGCAAATATCCCTTCAAAAATCGAGTGGAGAACTGCTTTCAGTTCTCTTAAAAATTTACTCGCTCAGCCCCACCAACCAGGTTGTTGTGCTCGTCTTTTCTGCTCTCAAGGAGGAAAACCTTTTCAGGCAAGATCTGTTAGACCAGGAGTATCGCTATGACAATCTCAAGCTTTTGACTGAATTAGCAGAGCAGCCAAATCCCACTGCACTTCATCAAATGGCTGTCATGATCATTGCGAAAACCATAAAGCCTGACTTCGTTTTGCTTTATCGACGCAACGGCGACACACTTACACTTGCCCAGGAACACAATTCCGAAATCGCTCAATACTTTCCCGAAGAGGTAAAAGTGAGCGAATTGGCAAAATTAGAATCGACAATCCTGTGGAGAGAAGGAAAGCCAGCTTTATCCTACTTCGAAGAGTTGTGCCAGGGGATTGAGGCAAGTTATCTTTTTAGCATCCCGTTAACTATTAATGGAAAAATGCAGGGAATGATTCTGGCAGGTGGTTTCGGGCTCGTTCCTGATAATGAGATGCTGCGGTACTTGAATCTATTAGGGGTTCATACAAGTTCCGCACTGAAGCACCTCCTAACGTTGGAACAAGCCGGTTCAACTATGCGCAACATCCGCAAGCTTGCGCGCATTCAGCAGACAGTCACTGATAATCTTGAAGAAGGCGTGATCATATTGAGCCCGGACCTGCGTATAACAGAATTGAACCCTGCGGCAGAGTCAATGCTGGGTTATGCCAGTAAAGAAGTTTTTCAACAACGAGCCGAAATGGTTTTAATTGGTAACGAAACGCTCTCTACACTTTATAAAAATGCCCAGCAAGGAAATCCAACCTTGGTGGGTCATCATCTGAACCTGAACACTCGCCTGGGTGCCAGTTTTCCAGCCCAGGTATTGTGCCTGCCTGTCAAGGAAGAAAGTGTAGTCCGCAGCATTATTCTGATCCTGCGAGATTTGAGCCAAACCGAAAAAATCCGTGCCCATTCGCAGTTGTTAGAGCAGCGTGCTTTCCTGGGTGAGGTCACCGCTATCTTTGCTCACGAGGTTAAAAACCCAATTAACAGTATTTCAACTGGTCTGCAGTTAATCGGTATGAATATGTCCCCCGATGCGCCTTATGCCGGGCTTGTAGAACGCTTGCAAAACGATTGCAGCCGCCTGACTCACCTGGTCAAATCGACCCTCACCTTCTCAAAACCGGTGGAATACCAAATTCAGCCAGTAGACCTTGCCGACTTGATCCCTGCGATTCTTGACAAATGGGATCCCCGCATGAAAAAATTGAATATTACTCATAATTTCTCAGCACCAGCAGAAAGGCTGTTGATCAAGGCAGACCCACGGGCAATAGAGCAGGTCTTTGTAAATCTGATCAGTAACGCCATCGAAGCCATGGACGAGCGCGGAGGCAGTCTTAACATCAAGTTGGTGCAGGCTTCATCTCAAATCGTTCCACCGCAATGTGAGATAATCATAGCCGATACCGGACCTGGCATTCCGGATGACTTAGTTGAACACATTTTTGAGCCCTTCCTGACCACCAAATCCAGCGGAACCGGGCTTGGGTTGGCAATTACCAAACGAATTGTCACTGCTCATGAAGGAAATATTTATGTTAACAGTGTTCCTGGTGGCAGCGTGTTTCACGTGTTGCTACCAAGAGCATAAGAAGGGATTTTATGGCTGCATCTA
>DOEX01000244.1 GCA_003532515.1 Anaerolineaceae bacterium
TATCCATTTCCTGGCGATTTTATACAAGGTTGGCATGAGCACACCTTTGGAAAGTTTTGCCAACACAGGTACGCGTACGATTTTTAACTTCCCGTACTCCTGAAGTCTGTCCAACTCATCATTGAACTGAGAGGTCAAAACTACCACATCATGCCCTCGTTCAGCCAGGCTTTCTGCTAACCGAAAAGCATAAACCGATAAACCAGAACTGTACGGGTAAAAATAGGTAGAGGAAATTAGAACTCTCATGGCTGCAGTCCCTCCTTTTGCCGAAATTTGGTCGCTTTTTCAATCAAAGAACCCAGGCTATGACCTGAGAGGACCAATGCAATCACGCCAAAAATTGCCGGGATCACAATTTGAACACTATGGACAACCAGAGAAATTGCTAAAGCAGGGGCTTTTTCTACTCCAACCAGGGCATAGGATCCGACTGTTCCAGCTTCAAAGACACCCAACCCGCCAGGAGCGGATGGTAATGCATTAACAAACGCGCTGGCGGTGTTCACGAACATTGGCCACCACCATACGGAATTTGGCAGTATTACACCTTGCAGGATGTAGTATTCGAGCATTGAAAACGACCAACTGATCGCTAAAATCAAAAACGCCAGTAAGAATCGACCAGGCTTGGCAAAATATTGAAACCCATTAAGCAACTGTTCAATTCGAGGAATAACCTTATTCTTAAAAAATCCAGAGTGAGCAAAGCGTTTTTCAAGCCAAAGCATAACTGATTCTTTATTTCTGGTTGCGTAGAAGATGAAAATTATAAAAAATACCAGGACAAAAATTCCAATTCCTGCAATCCGATTTAGGGTCACATTTTGGATAAGAAATAGCAAGCAGACAAGTAAGAACGAAAACCCCACCAGCAAATCCAGGAGCCGCTCAGCAACGATCGAGGCAAACACCTCCATGTAATTGACCTTGTGTTCCTCCCTTTCCGTCAGGAAAGCAGCTCTTCCGAATTCTCCCAGCCTGAGTGGTACGATCGTATTCAACAAATAACCGAGGTTCATCGCCCAAAAAACGTTGGAATAACTGAGTCTCCCGCCTAACAGGAGCCAGCAAGTCACAGCTCGCAAGAGTGATCCTACAAAAAAACAGAGAACGATCAACGCTATTGCACCTGGAGAAAGTTGCCTGAATGCGTCTCCCACTGCTCGGAAATCCAGCTTTCGTAAAACGAGCCAAATCGCTAACGCGCTTACCAACAAAGGGATTCCAATCTTCAAAAACCGGTTAATGCCAGGTTTCGCCGCTGGATCGGGCATTAATCCTCCAGCCGCAAGATCGCCATGAATGCTTCCTGGGGAATCTGCACACTGCCGACCATCTTCATGCGCTTCTTACCCTTCTTTTGTTTCTCCAGCAGTTTCTTCTTACGTGTGATGTCGCCACCATAGCATTTAGCCAGGACATCTTTGCGCATTGCTTTCACATTGGCACGTGAAATCACCCTGCCCTGGGCATACGCCTGGATCGGGATGACAAACAACTGGCTCGGTATAATACCTTTTAGTTTACTGACCAGTGCCTGCCCTTTGTGGAAGGCGTCTTGTTTGTGAACAATGGCAGTCAGTGCGTCTACAGGTTCTTCGTTAAGCAAAATCTGCAGCTTCACCAATTCGCCTGCGCGATATTCGATAAATTTGTAATCCATCGAGGCATATCCGCGTGTGCTGGATTTGAGCAGATCAAAAAAGTCGACAATGATTTCAGATAGTGGAATCTCAAAATTGAGTTGCACACGGTTAACTGCAGGATAATCCTGATCGATATAAATCCCGCGCCGGCGTTTGACCAGTTCCATGACCACCCCATAATAATCAGTAGGTGTAAAAATCTCGAGTTCCATCCAGGGCTCATAAATTTCTACAATTTCCCCTTCATCGGGTAAGTCAGCCGGTGAATCGATAATAATGGTCGAGCCGTCTTTCAAATCAACTTTGTATTCAACCGAAGGTGCAGTGAAGACAACATCAAGATCATACTCACGCTCTAATCGTTCCTGGATAATTTCCATGTGGAACAGGCCCAAAAAGCCACAACGAAATCCAAAATTTAAAGCTTCCGAAGATTCTGGTTCATAGGTCAATGAGGCATCATTCAACTGTAATTTTTCAAGTGCCTCTTTGAGATTGCTGTAATCTTCACCTTCGACCGGATATACACCGGCAAAGACCATGGGTTTGGCTTTTTGGTAACCCGGTAACGGTTTTTCAGCAGGTTTGGCAGCGTAGGTGACGGTATCTCCGACCCTACAATCATGCACTGTTTTCAGCCCGGTGGCAATATAACCTACATCGCCAGCTTCAAGCAGCGGAACTGGCTTCATTCCTGGGGAAAACACACCGATTTCGACCGGTTCAACTTTCGAGCCTGTCGCCATCATCATAATTTTCTCGTTAGCGTTGATCTTGCCATCAAAAACGCGCACATAGGCGATTACACCTTTGTACGAATCGTAATGAGAGTCAAAAACAAGTGCTCGCAAGGGAAGATCCTTATTGGCTACGGGCGCTGGTATACGCTCTGCAATAGCATGCAAAACCAGGTCCACATTCAGACCTGTCTTGGCGCTGATAGGAATGATTTCTCCTTCGTCCACACCCAGCAGTTGCACCAGGTCCCGGGTTACTTCTTCGACCATTGCCGATTGCAAATCGACCTTGTTCAGTACCGGAATAATTACAAGGTTGGCATCCAGAGCCAGGTAAAGGTTGGCTAAGGTTTGCGCTTCAATCCCCTGGGTGGCATCAATCACTAGCACAGCCCCTTCACAGGCATTGAGCGCCCGGCTAACTTCATAACTGAAATCAACATGACCGGGTGTATCAATCAGGTTAAATTCATATTCTTTGCCCTGAGGGTCGTCATAAACCATACGTACAGCCGAAGCCTTGATCGTGACGCCCTTTTCTCGTTCAAGGTCCATTGCATCGAGCACTTGCTCAGTCATATCCCGGTCCGAAATGGTACCAGTCAGTTGCAGCATGCGGTCGGCTAACGTAGATTTGCCATGGTCAACATGGGCAATGATGCAGAAATTTCTAATATTTTCCATAAGCGATTCAGTATAGCCTATTATACCGTCAACGGGTATGAGGCAGAAG
>DOEX01000218.1 GCA_003532515.1 Anaerolineaceae bacterium
ACAATTTCAGTTCGTTCTTTTGAAAAGTCCAGGATGCCAAGAGAGATTGCTGCCCCAAGTGTCTTCAGGTCATCGAAAATAAAACGGTTTTCAAAAAGCTTTTTAAGCGAAATTCCGTCCAGTTCACAGAAAAAAGTCAGTTGCGATTGCATTGTCTCACCAGGATATATAACTTCTTATGATCAATTTGGTTGCTGTTTTGGTTTATGTACTTTTGCGAATAATCCAGATTAGTTCAGAATTGGCAAAATCTTCAATTCTGGATCGGAGACTTGGCAGGGATTCCAACCCTTCGGGGGAATTCTGCTGGCGTTGTTTTTGTCTTTTCCAAAGTCACCAGATACCGTTCGTCTTCAACACCGGGCAAACTCACTGGGATGATTGAAACAAGTTTTCCCCCCATCAGTCGGATAGCGTTGCGACTGGCTTCCGCTTCTTCTTTGGCACTGGTGCTCTTTTGCATCACCACCAAACCGCCTACATTAACAAGCGGCAACAGGTATTCCACCAATACTGGCATTTTTGCAACTGCCCGGGCAAGCGCCAGTTCGTAGCGCTCCCTGTGAACAGGATCCTGCCCGATCTCTTCAGCCCGCGCGCTGCTGACGATCACATCTTTCAAGTCCAGTACCTCGACCATATGCTCACAAAAGCCGGCTTTCTTTTTGACTGATTCAACCAGGGTCAGCCTGGCTTCAGGGTAGATGATCTTGAGCGGGATACCTGGCAACCCTGCCCCAGTGCCGATGTCAATCATACCCTGCGGTGTCCAATCTTTTGGAAATGCCATGAGCACACTGAGTGAATCCAGGAAGTGTTTGATCTGGATTGCTTCAGGCTCGCGAATGGCTGTCAGGTTGAATTTTTGATTCCATTCCAGCAATTCATTCAGAAACACATCAAATTGCTCTGCCTGAGGAGCAGACAGTTCAACACCGTAATCCATTTTTGCATATTCTTGCCAGGTTTGCATTCTCTGATTATAAAGCTATTCTAAGGTAGGGAACAAGCCTGCTTGTTCCTCTGTGGACCATTCAATCTCGTGATCTTCTTCCACACACGGTCATTGTGATAATCCGTGGTCAAGCAGTCACAATTAAAAAACTTTGTACTCCAACCTCAAAACTAAAAGTTCTTGACGTTCTGAACGAAGTGAAGAACCTTTACCTCCAAGATAAGATCCTTGGCTACTCTCAGGACGACAGCTTAAATATTCCCGCTCCCACATAGGCAAAAAGGAGCATTTTGGCGGTCTTACCGATCCAGGTAAAGAGTAAGAATTTCCACAACGGAACTTTGCCAGCCCCTGCGATGAAACCGGCCATATCAAACAAGGGATTTGGAATAAAAGCCAGAAGAATGATTGGCCAGTGGTTATATTTTTTAATCCAAACCTCCAGTCGCTGGTACCAGTCCAGGTTATTCAACCATACCTGCCCACCAACCCCCGCCATATATCCTGAAAGCTCTCCCAAGGTCGCCCCCGAACCAGACGCGATTGCCACCCAAAAAGGATTGAAAACCGCTCCCATGGCTGAGGTGAACACCACCCCTGGTAAGGGAATTAGAACTGTGGCATTGGTTAGGATCGAAAGCAAGAATATACCCGGATATCCGTAAGCTTCCAGGTGCTGGATCTGGTCGCGATATATGAGCAGCAGAATGGTCAATGCAAATACTGCCACCAGGAGGGCAATACGCCAAATTTTTTGATTCTTGTTGAAAGGAGTTTGTGTTTCCAACAGGTCAGTTTCGAATGAGGTTGTTGAGACGGGCGATAACCATCTCAGATGCCACCAGGTTGCGCCCACCCTCTGGAATGATCACATCAGCATACCTCTTTGTTGGTTCCACGAATTCGAGAAAACTCGGGCGTACCATCTCAAGATATTGCTTCACGACTGAATCCATCGTCCTGCCCCGTTCCACCAGGTCACGCTGTAAGCGGCGAATAAAACAGATGTCCTGGTCGGTATCCACATACAACTTCATGTCGAAAAGTTGCCTGAGTTTCTTCTCAGTGAAAATGAGGATGCCTTCCACCAGGATCAAGCGCTTTGGCTGGATCAGGTTCGTTTCTTTTGCGCGGGTGTGATTAACAAAATCGTAGACTGGCACCTCAACTGGATACCCTGCTTTTAGTTTGCGAATGTGCTCAATCAGGAGTTCAGTTTCCAGCGAAGACGGATGGTCATAGTTGACTTTAAGGCGTTCCTCAAATGGTTTTTGATCCTGATTACGATAGTAAGAATCGTGAGGTAAAAGGGCGATATTTTCCAGTCCAATTTCCTCGAGGATGATCTCTGTCAGCGTTGTTTTCCCGGAGCCTGAAGCTCCAGCGATACCAATTACAAAGGGGGGTCTGTTTGCTGACATACGAAAATTATAACCTCCTTTCAGGTATAATCACGACAGGAGAGATCTTAACATGACAGCAAAAATCATTGATGGAAAAGCAACCGCTGAACGCATCCGCGCACAAGTAAAAGAAGCCGTAGACAAACGAAAAGAAGAGGGTAAATCCATCCCTGGTTTGGCAACGGTACTGGTAGGTGAGAACCCCGCCTCCAAAGTTTACGTACGAAACAAGCAAAAAGCCTGTGCCGAAGTTGGCATCCAATCCTTCGGTTTCAATTTGCCCGGAGATGCCAGCCAGGAGGAAGTTGAAGCGCTGGTACGCAAGCTCAACGCAGATCCGGCTGTTAATGGTATCTTGGTTCAACTGCCCTTGCCACAACATCTGGATGAAGAGAAGGTCCTGGTCTCCATCGATCTGACGAAAGATGTGGATGGTTTCCACCCGGTCAATATTGGTCGTTTGGCTCAAAAAGGACGCGAACCAGTCTTTGTACCTTGCACCCCTGCCGGTTGCATGGTGTTACTGGAAGAAGCCGGTGTGCAGATTGCTGGAGCCAACGCCGTCGTGCTTGGTCGCTCCAACATCGTTGGCATGCCGGTGGCACTGCTTCTGGTCAAAGCCAATGCTACTGTTACTATCGTCCATTCCCGTACAAAAAACCTCCCCGAAGTCGTTCGCGAAGCGGATATCCTGATTTCAGCCATTGGTCAACCTGAGTTTGTCAAAAAAGAGTGGGTCAAGCCGGGTGCTTACGTTATCGATGTGGGCATCAACCAGGTGGAAGATGCTACCGCCAAACGCGGCTATCGCCTGGTAGGCGATGTCGCTTTTGACGAGGTTTCTGAAGTCGCCGCTGCAATCACGCCTGTTCCAGGTGGAGTCGGACCGATGACAATTGCCATGCTTCTCAAGAACACCCTGCACGCAGCTGAATTAACTGATCCAGCCTAGTCTACGATACAACGGAGATTTCCATGACGACTTTACTCGTAAAAAACGCCTCGATCATTGTCACAATGGACAAAAACGACCGTGAACTAAAAGACGCGGCAATTTTTTGTCGCGATGGCATCATCGAGCAAATCGGACCGCTCTCAGAACTACCGCAGGAAGCAGATGAAGTGCTGGACCTGCAGGATCACATCGTTCTGCCTGGTCTGGTCAACACCCATCATCACTTTTACCAAACCCTGACACGGGCATTGCCAGGCGCTCAAAACGCCAATCTCTTCAATTGGCTCACAACGCTCTATCCAATTTGGGCGCGTATGAATCCTGAAGACATCTTCCTTAGCACCCAAACCGCCCTGGCAGAACTGGCTTTGTCGGGCTGCACTACAGCCTCCGACCACCTTTACCTTTTCCCCAACGGCAGCAAACTCGACGATGAAATCGAAGGCGCAGCCACGACCGGGCTGCGCTTGCACGCTTCGC
>DOEX01000132.1 GCA_003532515.1 Anaerolineaceae bacterium
CCTGGCATGACTGATGGCGGTGCTTCTGTGCTTTATCCGGATGTTGGCGCCATCCAGGCTATCATCAGGCAGGCACTTTGGATTGAATAAGCAGATCAGGCGGGTGGGATAAGTTCGAGGTGCAGAACCTCGACTTCATCACCAGTAAGGCGCCAGGCTTGAGCGATCCTCAAACCGGCTACCCACAAAATCGACCCCGCACTGCATACAACCGGCCAATTACGCCGTGCAGTGTGGGGGATTTTTTCGTTAATTAAGAAGTCACTCATCTTTTGGTGCTTGTGCACCATGCCAAGCGGTGACCACCGTTCCCCTTCGATTGGCGGTCTGACTACTAGCGGCCACTCCAGGTCTGCTGGATTCAACCAGGCATGCTCTGAATGCTGTTTGATATCGGGTGGCAGACGATCATAGTCCTTCTTATCGACCAATTCAGCTTTGATCTGCCAGCCAGCCTGAAGCTTGGCTGGTTTTTTAATCATCAGCTTAAGAGGTGTAAGGTCGGGAATTTGTGGAAATTGGGTCTGCGGCAGATCAAACCTACCCAGCGAGAGCAGAAAGGTTTCAGGCTGATTCTGGATCAGGATGCCCGCCTTGAAATCTACTCTGGGCATGATCTCATCGACGGCCTTTCGGGCACGCTGCAGTTCCAGGAAGCCAAGGTCGCGCAGACCGGGTACCAACCGTTCAGCTGCTTTGATCAAGAGTCGGTATTGAATAGCCTCGTCCAATTTACCCCATTCTGAGCGCTTAAAAAGCAGGGCTTTGCCTGGGAACTCATTGGTGAGGCAGTTTTGCCATGCAAGTTCAGTCATTTTCTCCAGCACCTGGCGGTCAAACTCGATCACTTCTGCGTTCCTCGCCAGGATAGCACGGAAGGATGGTTGGATTTCTTCGATGTGGGGAATCAGGCCATGCCGCAAGCGGTTGCGGTAAAAACGCAGGTCCTGGTTAGATTCATCCTCGATAGGTTCAATTCGGTTGTCTTCACAGTATTCAAGGATTTCTTCCTTGCTGGTATCCAAAAGTGGTCGCCATATGGGAATGTCTTGAGTAAGCTTGGGAAGCGTCTCTATTGGACGCATGCCAGTCAAGCCGTTGATCCCGCTTCCGCGTAAAAAATGCATCAAGATCGTCTCGACCTGGTCGTCCAGATGGTGGGCGGTCAGGATGGCCTGGGCATTGTGCTTATGGGCGATACTGGTCAAAAATTCATAACGGCAGAACCGGGCGGCTTCCTCCAGCCCCAATTTGTTGGTTTTACCAAAAAGGCGCACATTGCCTGACCCCATCTCGGTTTCCAACCCCCAGGATCTCATGAGCGACAAAACTTGCTGGGCCTGTTCGGCCGAGAGCGGTCTGAGTTGGTGATCATAGTGAGCAGGAATTAGCATCAGACCAGAATTTAGCAGGAGATGAGACAGGCACAGGCTATCAGCGCCACCGGAAACAGCAATCACAATCGGTTTTGCCGTGTCAGGATGGTAACGTTGCAGGAAATTAAGTAGAAATTGTGCCAGGTCCATGTAGAAAATTATAGCTTAAGGCACCTCGTAAAACGACAGGTTTAGGTCTCAATTGTTTGCAGTATACTTTAGTTATGAGTCAGAAGCCCTTCGTGATTGGATTGACCGGAAACATAGCTTCGGGGAAGAGCGTCATCCGCAATTACCTGGCTAATTTCGGTGCGTACACAATTGACGCTGATCTGACTGCCCGGGACAGCTACCTACCTGGCACTCCTGCATACCAGTCCATTCTGGACTATTTTGGGGAAGACCTCTGCCTGGCAGACGGGCAGATCAACCGCAGCAAACTGGGACGAATTGTGTTTTCAGATCCAGAAAAATTGAAAAAACTGGAGGAAATTGTCCACCCTTACGTCCACGAGGCAATATCGGAACAAATTGAGAATTGCGATCGCCCGATATTAGTAATTGAAGCGATCAAACTGCTTGAATCTCAAGTTGTCTCACTTTGCGATCAAGTCTGGACAGCCGCCGCAGACAAACAGGTTCGCTTTGAACGCCTGGTAGAAAACCGCGGGCATAGCGAAAGCCTCGCATGGACAAAAATCAATTCCCAGGCACCCCAGGAAGAAAAAATTGCCCGTTCTGATACTGTTATATGGACTGATAACAGTTTTGAGGAAACCTTCCAGCAAACGATGGAGGCAATTCGTAGATTAGGTTTGCCCCTGGTCAGACAAATTGATCAAAATTCTCTCCACCTGCGATCGATTCTTGAAAGCCAATTTTCCTGTGCATGTGACTTAATGTCAGCTGGTACAAATCAAGAATGGACATGCGACCGAATTTACCACGTGATGGCTGCAAAACTGACTCCGGTGCTCATTTACAAAGAAGAAGTGATCCAGGTTCAACGACTTAGCACTCGTCAAAACCTTGTAATGCTGACCCATCAAACCCCAATAAAAACAGAGCAAGCCTCTAATCATGAAATCTTGCCCATGCTTGAAGCCTGGTTGCAAGGCGCCTACTCCCTTTTCGTTATATCACGCGAACTCTTGCCTTCCAAAGACGCATGGCAATGCGACTTCTTACCTGGTGAAGATATCCCAGAAGAGATTACCCAATCTACTTATGTTTCATTTTTGAAAGAGAATGGTTTGATGCCCGGGGAAGTCTGGGTTAAGAAAATTTCCAACAACTGATTTAAATTTTCTGCTGCGGAGATCTGCCA
The DNA here is from genome assembly GCA_003532515.1 of Anaerolineaceae bacterium. GTDB lineage: Bacteria > Chloroflexota > Anaerolineae > Anaerolineales > Anaerolineaceae > Mesolinea. The sequence continues at coordinate 2,704 of DOEX01000132.1, forward strand.
TAATCGCCCATTGAATTGGGACGGCGTGGCAGCTGTCCCCAATGTTGTTATGGAGAACAGCTGCCGAATGAGTGCCAGATGAGGACACTGACCCGATCTTAGGATGATCATCAACAATCTCAAAAATGTTTAAATCTTTATAAATTTACAGGTTACAGGCTCGAAAGAGGTTATACTTAATTTCTTACAATAGGTAGAAAAAATGCAAGAGATTTGGAATAACCTCATTTTTATCCTGGAGCGGTTCACCTGGTCCAGCTTGCTTGACATTCTCCTGGTGACCATCTTCTTCAGTTTGCTGCTTTACCTGTTGCGAGATACGGATGCCCAGACCCTGTTGCGAGGCATTTTCCTGATTGTTATCCTGGTGTTCTTGCTCACCTCTCTGGTCAATCTGCCGGCATTCTCATGGCTCGTACAAACGGTTTCACCTGCTTTGATCATCGCCGTACCTGTCATTTTTGCCCCCGAGATCCGGCGGGGTCTTGAGCGCATGGGGAGTATGGGTGAATTACGCTTCTGGCGTAGTCCCAAGGGTTCACGAGCCTCACAGGAATTGGAAGCGACGCTCACCGCAGTTACTAAAGCAGTGGTTCAACTGGCAGAACGACGACATGGTGCCCTGATAGTATTGACGAGGCGAGAGATGTTGGATCGGTTCTATAAAAATGGGGTTATGTTAAATTCGGATGTCAGCCCGCAAGTGCTCCTGCAAATCTTCTATCCCAACACACCTCTCCACGATGGTGCCGTGATCATCTTTGAAAACCGCATCAAAGCGGCTGCTTGTGTTATGCCTCTTTCCAGCAGTGGTGTCCTGAATAGCACCGCAGATCGTTCCCTGGGGCTACGACACCGGGCTGCCATGGGAATCAGCGAAGTCAGCGACGCCCTGGCAGTGGTCGTCTCGGAAGAGACTGGTACGATCTCAATTGCTCATCGCGGTCGACTCATCAGACGTCTGGATGGTGAACGCTTGCTTAACAGTATGCGCGCCATTATGGCGACTGATCAACCAGTCAAGACGAATCGCCTGAAGAGGCTCTTCAAGAAAAACCAGGTTGAAGAGCAGATGGAGGAAACAGAATGATGGACTTTCTAAAACGGGTCCTTAAACTGCTTCCCATCTTCTTTACAGCATTAATCCTGGCGGTAATAGTGTGGGTTTCTTCAGTTAGCTCCAGTGATCCAAACGAGGTCGTCTCTTACACTACCCCGGTTTCCCTGACCATATTAGGACAAAATCCTGATTTCCTGATAACAGAGCAAAGTGCTGATAACCTCACTATCACATTAAGAGCACCGCGATCTGTCCATGACCAGATTTCGCGAAATTTTAACCGGATTTCCGCCCGGATTAATCTATCAGGGCTCACGAGCGGCACTTACGCTCTGATCCCTGAAGTAGACCTGGCTGGTTTCAAACCAGTGCAGGTCCTGGAGGTCACTCCAGCCGAGGTGAATATCACCCTGGAACAAATAGCGACAAAAACCTTGGATATCACTCTTCTGCAAACCGGAAACCTCCCGATTAGTTATGAAGCTGATGAAGCGGTGTTGAGCAGTGAAACCGTAGAATTAATGGGACCTCAATCGAGAGTTAGTGAAGTAAACGATGTTGTCGCAAGCGTTGATCTTAGCAACACCACAACCACCATCATAAGGATTGTTGAGCTGCGTCCAATTGACCGGCGGGGTAACGTGGTTGAGGGGGTTAGTTTGAACCCAACCTCTATTACGGTAGAAGTGCCGATCAGACAATTGGTCGGCTACCGCAACGTCTTCATAAAAATCGTCACCACAGGTACAATCGCCCAGGGTTATCACTTGACAGGTCTGCTCGTCACACCACCGAATGTAACCATCTATGCCTCAGATCCTGCTCTCGCTGATGAAATGCCTGCTTTTTTGGATACATCTCCCATTAACCTTAGCGGAGCGTATGAAGATTTCAGCATGAGTGTTGAACTGCAACTGCAGGATGGCATCGTTGTTGTTGGCAACCAGCAGGTAATTGTTGATGTAGGTATTGATGCGATCCAGTCTTCAACCCAGTTCGTCGGCGTGCCAGTTGAAATCATTAACATGGGCGTGGGCTTGACAGTCAACATTTCGCCTGACAAGGTTGATCTTTACATCTCTGGTCCCATGAATTTACTTGAAGAGCTTACTGCGGATAATATTCGGGTAACGCTTGACCTGAGCAATCGTAGCCCTGGGACTTATCAATTATCGCCTGAAATCTTATTGAACAATGATGAACTGCGGCTTGACTCAATTCTGCCTGGCACCATTGAAGTCGTTTTGTGGCGTTGACGTAGAAAGATTAGGAAATCCCCTATGCAAAAACCTGTAATTGTTTTGGTCGGAAGACCAAATG
>DOEX01000142.1:0-3442 GCA_003532515.1 Anaerolineaceae bacterium
TCAGTTTCAACTGGAAGGTGATCGCGAGTCAGTCAAAGCTCAACTGGCACAGCTGGCATTGGAAAAAGTAGGGGAATACCTGGAAGGACGATCTGGCAAGCCAGATTCTCTATAGTTGATGGTCGATTTTTCCTCACAAGACGAAAAAGAAATAGAGGAAGAAAATCTCCGAGCGCGCCAAATCCGTTGGCCAGCATTTATGCCGTTTTTTTGGCTGGGTCTTGCAGCTGTATTGGGTCCATTTGCAGCCGAAGAATTAAACTTTCCTTGGTATTGGTGGGCAGTCTTGGTAATTGGCTGCTTACTTTTCACCGTTTTAACCAGAAAACCACATAAAAGCGTACAGACAGTGCGCCGATTTCCTGGGGCGCTGGCTTTGGCTGCCTTTGCTCTGACAGCCATGCTTTACCAGTTGAGTTTGCCGCAGGCAGAGCCCGATAACCTTCTGTATTATCACAACAAAGGCGAAGTGAACATAACTGCGCTGGTCGTAGCGCCGCCGGAAATGAAACAAAACAGTTTGCAAGTCCTGGTGGAATCACTTTCTTTGCGGGCGGAAGATCTGGCAGTGCGGGAACCGGAGGTGAACGGAAAAATAATCTTTTACCTGCCTTTGGGTAGCGAAGTAAGGTATGGAGACCTGCTTGAAATCAAGGGCGAATTGCTTCCTCCTGATGAGGGAATCGAATTTTCCTGGCGCGAATACCTGAAGCATCAAGGTGTCTATTCCACCATGGAGTATCCTCGTTTTCGCCTTGTTGAAAGAGATCGGGGCAATCCGTTGAGAGCGGTGCTCTATCGCTTGCGCGAAAACGGGGGCGAGGTGTTGAGTGCCATTTTTCCCAGCCCGGAAGACAGCCTTCTAAAAGGTATTCTCCTGGGTGATGAAAGCAGCATCTCACCAGCTCTTTCAGACGCCTATCGCCTGACCGGTACCAGCCACATCATTGCTATTTCTGGCTTTAACATGTCCGTTTTGGCAGGATTGGTGAGCTTGTTTTTTACCCGTCAGTTTGGCCGTAAACGGGGAGCCCTTGTGACAATCTTGCTTTTAGGAAGTTACGGCCTTCTGGTTGGGGCAAGTGCTTCGGTGGTCCGGGCTGCTTTTATGGGTTCTTATGCTGTCCTTGGTCATTCAATCTCTCGAAAAGGAAACACGCTAAACAACCTGGGTGTCAGCGCTTTGCTGATGGTGGTGTTAAACCCTCATCTTCCCTGGGATTTGGGTTTTCAGTTTTCAATTCTGGCAACTCTGGGCTTGTCTCTGTTTGCCGGACCGTTGAGGGCGCGTCTGGAAGGTTGGCTGAGTAAACGGTTGGAACAAAAAACTACTATAGCTGTCAGCAGCCTGATTTCTGAAACATTTTTACTCACACTAATTGCCCAGGCATTGGTATTACCTCTGAGCATCTGGCATTTCCGGGAGGTATCCTGGCTCTTTTTGATCGCGAATCCGCTGATTTTACCTGTTCAGCCAGTTGTGATGGTTTTAGGATTGGCGGCGATGAGTATGGGGCTGTTGTGGCTGCCGCTTGGACGGGTTTTAGGATGGGTAACCTGGCCATGGGTAGCTTACAGCAACCGTATGGTGCTTTGGCTGGCAAGTCTCGCACCTGAAAATTGGACATTGCCGCAGATCAACCTGTTTTGGATTTTCTTATACTACCTGGTTTTCTTCCTGATTGTCTTCCGTCCAAAACCAGGCAAACTTGCCAAAGGAATCAAACAACCCAAATACCTGTTGCCTGCATTGGCAGGCTTGACCCTGGTAGTTTGGTTGGCGGTGAGCTCTGCTCCGGATGGAAAACTGCACATCCATATTCCAAATAACAGTGAACAAAGTTTTGTCTTTATTGAAGCAGGACAGGGGCAAACACTGTTGGTATCAGGAAGTGCAGGGTCCGAAAGCCTGATCGACCAGGTTTCAATGCGCCTTCCACTCTTTTCCAATAAACTCGACAGCCTGGTGATTCCAAATTGTGGGAGGGCGACACTATCTGGTTTATTCGTACTGTCATCAAAGCTGGAGATCAACCAGGTGTTGTGGGGGTGTGAACCAGATTCGAATCAAACTAGCCGCAATTTGCATGAGTTGCTGGAACGCGAAGGCTCGCTGCAGACTGTGGTGACGTCTGCAAGCCTTCTCAGCGACGGAAGTTTGACAATTGGTTTTCAGACAGGCTCAGAAGGGCTCTCGGGATTGGTCCTGGAATATGGGGAATTTTCTACCGGTCTTCTGATGCCCGGTATATTGCTGGAAGAGTGGCCGGGAGAAGCGTTGTGCGAGAGCGTCTCTTCCGCCTCTCAATCAACCTCATTGTACTTAACTTGTGATAAGAATATTTTTTGGTCGGGTAGTGCCCCACACTCCCCGGAAAGCGAAAAATCGAAACTGGAGTGGTCGGAATTGATCAGTGATGGTTCGCAGATCATTTTCAGATGACCTTTTTTTCAACTGGGTCGGGTTGTTTTGCTTGCGTGCCTTCCGGTGACAGCCTCTCCTTAGATGAGCCTTTTCAAATCAGAACATATGTGCTATTATTGGTGGGATTAACCTTGCCTCAGATTTCGCACCTTAACAATTAATAGGTATTTACACTCATAACGCAAACCTGTACTATCAAAAAACGGTGTAAATAGTGTAAAAAGTGTAAAAAGTGGCAAAGGATTTGCAAAAGATGTGGGATTCTGCACTATCAAAAAACAGTGCAAATACTGCAAATGCTGCAAATACCATAACAATATTGCCTAAGCTGCCCTCAAAACAAACACTAAGGGATAAAATAACCAGCAGTTTTTCTATCGCAGATTTTCATAACCACTTGATAAGTACCCAAGAATAAACGTAAGGAGATTCTATGCAAAAAAAGCTCGCCCGTTTCCTCCCCATTCTCCTGGCTGTATTGATTTTTTTTACCCTGGTAAAGTCTGCCCCTGTGCAGGCTGAAGACCCCTTTTATGACCAACAGGTGCTCATTCTTGCCTATCAGGATCGCGACCAGCTGGCAGATCTGGCAAACCGGTATGATGTGGTTGAGGTCGATTCAGAGACACACACGCTTAAAATCTTCAGCAACCAGATCACCCGCGATGCACTGGCGGTAGAAGGCTTCACCTGGACAGTCGACCAGGAATACACCGCCCTGATCAATACTGAGGTCAAACCCTTGTTTGGGCAAACCACGGGTATTCCGGGCTATCCTTGCTACCGTACTGTTGCTGAGATCTACGCCTCCGCCGACACCCTGGCAGCAGACTATCCGGGTCTGGTCCAACTGCTTGATATTGGCGATTCCTGGGAAAAGACGCAAAATCCGAATGCGGGCTGGGATATGGAAGTGCTGGTACTGGGCAACCGCAATACGCCCTCAGTCCCAAAATCGGACGCCTTTTTCATGAGCGGTATCCATGCCCGCGAATGGGCTCCACCGGAATTAAACCT
>DOEX01000142.1:3536-8898 GCA_003532515.1 Anaerolineaceae bacterium
CTTCAAGGGGTGCAGACCTCAATCGCAACTACCCATATGAATGGGAAATAATTCCAGGTGAATGTGGTGAAACCTATTCGGGTCCAACGGCTGGTTCAGAACCAGAGACAGTTGCGATCACGAATTATGTTTTGAGCATTTTTCCGGATCAGAAGGGTCCCAACCCGAATGACCCCGTCAACGAGTTGAACGCCACGGGTATGTTTGTCGACTTGCACAGCTACTCACGCCTGGTCCTTTGGCCCTGGGGTTATACCTATGACACCGCTCCAAACGATGCCAGCCTGCGAATGATGAGCTATAAATTCGCTTACTACAATGGGCATGATCCGCAAAAATCGACCGAGCTTTATCCATCTACAGGTTCTACGGACGATTGGGCTTATGGCGAACTGGGTGTGCCCGGGTTCTGCTTTGAAGTTGGTGATTCTTTCCACCAGAGTTGCAGCGTCTTTGAAAATGACATCAATCCCAACAACCAGCAAGCTTTACTGCGTGCTATTAAAATCGCCCGCAAACCCTACCGGCTGGCCTACGGACCCGAGGTAACCAACCTGTCTTTGGATACTAATCCGATTCTCCCTGGGCAAAACCTGGTGGTCAATTACACCGCCAATGACACTCTGTATAGTAGTTATGAAAGTGGGATACCTTCACAAAATATCATTTCGATCCGCTATTCTATTGACAAGCCTTCCTGGATTAGTGGATCCAACCCAACAATTATTCCTATTAACGCCCAGGTGCCCACCTATTCCGGCACCTTCACCGCTTCCACCACCGGTCTGGCGCTTGGTCAGCACACGCTCTTTGTTGAATCTGTGGACCAAAGCGGATTGTGGGGCCCCCCGACGGCGATATTCTTCACGATTGAATCAACAGATCCACCAGTGACCGATCAGTATTTTTATCTGCCGTTGATTATGAACGATCTGTAGTAAGGAAAGAACAGGTGCTCGGTCAGGAGAATCCCTCAAAAAGAGCCTTGCACAAGCAGCTTAATCGATTCTTTCAGTTAAACAAAGACACCGGCAAAAGCCGGTGTCTTGCTAATGAACAAAAGTTTCGACTATCGCTTGAAGATCGCGCGATAGATCAACAGGACAATAATGGCGCCAATGAATGCAGCAACCAGGACGCCAAGCAGCCCACCAGTAGAGAGACCAAGGAGACCGAACAGCCAGCCGCCCAGCAAACCGCCGAGGATACCAGCAATGATGGCACCCAGCAAGCCGACTTTTACACCAGGAACGACCATGTCAGCCAACCAGCCTGCGATTGCTCCGACAACGATGGTCCATAACCAGTTTAAACCTTCCATTTTTAACTCCTTTTCTTGATTAACAATATTTATTATTTTGATTATCTTATTATTAAGAAAGAACAAAAGCAACTCTTAACAATATACAATAATCTCTTCTTCACTATTTAAAACACGTTTGTTTATAATTAGTTCCGTAAATAAACGGAAAAAATGAAAATTTCAGGAACACCTTTTAAAAAATAGATAGAATTGAGGACGATCAATGGAAAAGTTTATTGTTGTTGCAGGTAACATCGGAGCGGGGAAAACGACATTGGTCGAAATTTTGAGCAACCGGCTGGGCTTTTCTCCTTTTTATGAACCTCATGAAGAAAACCCATATCTGGCTGACTTTTATGAAGACATGGAAAGTTGGTCTTTTCATTCCCAGGTCTATTTTCTTACCCGTCGTTTGAAAATCCATAAGGAACTCCTCCTGGCAGAGGGTTCTGTGGTGCAGGACCGCAGCGTGTATGAAGACGCCGAGATCTTTGCGCGCAACCTCTTTCTGCAAGGAGACTTCAGTACGCGCGATTATGGCGTCTACCAGGATCTGTATCATATACTGGCATCTCTGCTGCCCCCACCCAACCTGATGGTCTATCTGAGAGCATCGGTGGATACGCTCATGCAGCGAATCGCCAAACGAGGTCGGGAATATGAAATGGGTATTTCCAGACAATACCTGGCACGGCTGAACAACCTTTATGAAGATTGGATGAATGCCTTCGATCAATGCCCGGTGCTGATCATCAACAGCGACGACCTGGACCTCGTCTCCAGACCCGAGCATGTAGACCAGGTGGTAAGCTGGGTGCAAAACAAGCTGACTGGACGAACAGAAGTTCGTCTGTAGCTTTCCATTAATTTTAGAAAAAGAAACGGGAAGGCTTTAATGCCCTCCCGTATGCGTGTTTGGTGTAAATTACTCGCTCAATAAATAGGCTAAAACCCATTTGGTGGTGTCCACCAGGGCATCGGTATGAGTGCGCTCATAGTGGTGTGAGCTATCTACGCCCGGACCGATGAGAGCGACGGCTGCATTGCCGCCTGCCCGCCAGTAGGCTTTGGCGTCTGAACTGTAGTGCACATAAGTGTCAACCTTGACCGGGATGTGGTAAGCATCTGCCAGGTCGCGCAACTTGCTCGAAAGTTCATGGTGATAAGGACCGCCGGCATCCTTGACGCAGATGCTTGCGTGGTATTCGTCCGAAGCCTGCCCATCACCGATGGCAGCCATATCCAGCGCCACCAGTTCGTCCAGCCCCTCGGGGAAGTCGCTGCTGCCGCCGTGCCCAACCTCTTCGTAATTACTGATCAGGAAGCAGGTTTCCACGGCAGGCTTGAGGTTGGCGTCGTGGAGTGCTTTGATGGCAGTGAGAATGTTGGCGACACAGGCTTTGTCGTCCAGGTGGCGCGATTTCACGAACCCGTTCACAACCTCGACGCGTGCGTCGAAGGAAACATAATCACCCACTTCGATACCCAGTTGACGGGTCTCTTCGGCGGTGGTGACGCGTTGGTCCAGGCGAACTTCCATGCTCAAATTATCGCGCTTGCCGTCCCGCACGTTTTCGTAGACATGCACTGAGGCTTCGTGTGGTAACAGACTTCCACGAATGGTGCCGTTGTGGCGGGTGTGGACCAGGCAGTTTTCGCCTTCAATGCTACCCCAGGCAAAACCGCCGACGCTGGTGAGTTCGAGCCTGCCAGAGGGTTTGATCTGGCGTACCATGGCTCCCAGGGTGTCCACATGGGCAGTGAGCGCGCGCTTTGCTCCGGTTTCGGAAGGGTTTTCGGCAGACAGGGTTAGCAAAAGAGAGCCTTTTTTGGTTCTCTCGAGTTTTATTTCTGGATATTTTGCCATTTCCTGCTCTACCAGCTCAATGGCTGCGCTGGCAAAACTAGTGGGGCTGGGTGTGTTGAGCAGCCTGGTCAGAAAGTCGATCATGTAAGAGGCGTCGAAATTGGGTAGGGTGGGTTGATTGTTCATATTTATGCTAATAACTCCTGGTTGTTTTCGAAGGCTGCCAATTTCTCGCGCCATTCCTGTGAGACGGGTTGAGAGCGTTCTTCTGTATGATTATAGGCTACCATTACCACTTCACCGCGGGCAAAGGCGATCTTGGTTTCGCTGTTTTCGACCTGGAAGCGAAAGCGCAGGCTCTTGCTGCCCAGATGTCCAACCTTGATGCCGACCCGGACTGGGTCACCGAACTGGATGGATGTCAGATAATCGATTTTGACTGAGGCGACCACCATGCCAAAACCATTCCGGATGGTTCCGTCCCAGATGCCGCTGGCACGATAGTAACCTGTGCGGGCAGTTTCGATGTATTCTAGGATGGAAACGTTGTTGACATGTTGCAGGGTATCAAGATCAGAATATCTGACCTTGATATCTTCATAATAAGGGAATTCCTGGGGGTAAGAAGGGGTGATCGTGGTCATCATTGGCTCCTGTTGATGCAATTATACAAGCCTGTGGAGGATAATTAGAAAAGCGATAGACAATCCGTCTGAAAGTTTTGTCAAAAACATTAAGAGACTTCGCTAATAATAAGGTTTAGTCAATAGATTGACACAACTTGTTATCAAATCATGGAATAGGTTTGACGACAAGACCGGGAATCCAGGAAAATTGTTGTATACTAACCCCATTGAGAATAAAAGAAAAAAGGACAAAAGATGACAGAAAAAAAATACACACAATCCACCTGGAGCCTGAAAGAATTATTTGACAGCTTTGAAGACCCCAAAATTGAAGAAACTTACCAAACCCTAACAAGGAACGTAGAGAAATTTGAAAGCTATCGCGACGAGTTGAAGCCGGATATTTCCGCTGAACGCTTTTTGGAAATCATCCGAGGTTGGGAAAAAAGTCAGAAACTTGGTTATCGCCTCTATGGCTTCTCTTCTCTCAGTTTCGCCTCCAACACCCAGGATCAAAAAGCTCAAATCGGGATATCCCGTGTGCAGCAATTCTTAGCCGAAATTGAAAACCGCACACTCTTCTTCACGCTGTGGTGGAAGGCTTTGGATGACCAGAACGCAGCCCGGCTGCTGGAGACAAGTGGTGATTATCGCTATTTCCTGGAACAAATCCGCAGCATGAAGCCTTATACCCTCAGCGAACCGGAAGAAAAAGTGATCAATATCAAAAATGTCACCGGCAATTCCGCTTTGGATATGCTCTACGATTCGATCACCAACCGCTATGTCTTTAAGATTGAAGTTGATGGTGAGACAAAAGAAATGACCCGCGGTGAACTGATGAGCCTGGTGCGGAGTGGTAACCCTGACCTGCGCGCGCGTGCTTATCAGGAACTTTATCGTGTTTATGGTGAAGATGCCCCCATTTTGGGACAGATTTACCAAAACATCGTGCGCGACTGGAAGAACGAAAACGTCGGATTGCGCGGATATAAAAGCCCCATCGCAGTACGCAACACGATCAACGATCTGCCTGATGAGGTCATTGACACATTGCTTGAGGTGGCACGCAAGAATATCGGCATTTTCCACCGTTACTTCCAACTTAAGGCAAGCAAAATCGGCATGGAAAAGTTGCGCCGTTATGACATTTATGCGCCTGTGAGCGAGTCGGACAAACGCTATTCTTACGACGAAGCAACTGCCATGACTTTTGAAGCTTTTGAACGCTTTGACTCCAAGTTTGCTCAGATGGCACGCCGAGTGTTTGACCAGGAGCACGTGGACAGCGAAGTGCGCAAAGGCAAAATGGGCGGCGCCTTCTGCTCAACCCTGGGTCCAGACCTGACGCCCTGGGTGATGCTTAATTACCAGGGCAAGTCTGACGATGTTTCTACCATGGCGCACGAACTGGGACACGCCATTCACTCCATGATGGCTGAAGAACACAGCATTTTCACCCAGCATGCCTGCCTGCCACTGGCAGAAACAGCCTCCACTTTCGGGGAGATGACCCTGACCGACTTGCTGCTGGAACGTGAAACAGACGAGGGGGTCAAACAGGATATCCTCTTCGGGCAACTGGACGATGCTTTTGCGACCATCATCCGCCAGATCTACTTTGCG
>DOEX01000117.1 GCA_003532515.1 Anaerolineaceae bacterium
CTCCACTATGAAAAAGACGGGAATCTATTCTACGGAATCAGGCTTGGCAAGATGGCGTAGAACTCAGTGGCTTTGACCATGTCGTTCAAATCCACACTGTCCAAAACCGTATGAGCTGTGACTTCGTCGCCAGGACCAAAACCGATCGAGGGGATATTTGCTTTGCCCGCCCAATAGATGCCATTGGTGCTGAAAGACCACTTGCTGGCTGGTTTAAAGTCCAGACCAATCAATTCCCTTGCCTGCAAACCTGCTTGCACCAAACTGTGTTTCTCATCCAGCGCCCAGGCTGGGAAATATTTATCCACTGGGAATACAAAACCTGTATATGAGGGTTCTTCATAGAAAAGCGCTTCAACTTTGACGCGGTCTTTGCTTTCCTGGGGAATCAACGCTTCAACTTGCGCTATGGCATCTTCCTTGCTTTCTCCAAAAGTCATGCGGCGGTCAATGAATATGATAGCCTCATCGGGCACGGCATTGATGCTGGGGGTTTGTACCTTCATATCTGATACCGTGATCTTGCCATGTCCAAGGAAGGGATCGTCTCCGAGGCTGGGTTCCAAATCGCGGATACCTGCGATAACGGGTAAAAGCAGGTAAATTGCGTTGATGCCCACATGATTGCTGGCAGCGTGGGCAGAAACGCCCTTGGCGGTTACTTTCAGTTCAATACGACCTTTGTGTCCGCGATAGACCTGCATTTTGGTGGGTTCGCCGATGACCACAAAGTCCGGTCTAATACCGGGGTCGACTTCCACAAAGGTGTTGGGAGCAATGCCATCACACCATTCTTCCATGTTACCAAAATACCAGGCGGTCCAGCCTTCCAGCAAGCCTAGGTCGCGCGCAAAAGCCATGCCATACACCATCCCTGGCGTGGAGCCTTTTTCGTCGCAGGCTCCGCGGGCAAAGAGAACACCATCTTCTACTTTGCCAATGAAGGGGTCCCATTGCCATTCTTCCGGGTCGCCCACACCCACGGTATCGATGTGGGAGTCAAACACGATGGTGCGAGGTCCGTCGCCAATACGTCCCATGATGTTGCCCATTTTATCGAAACGGACTTCGTTGAATCCCAGCTTACGCATTTCTTCAGCGATACGTTCGCCGACTGGACCGATCAACGATTCAACGCTGGGGATCGCGCAAATGTCACGCATGAATTGGACGATATTTGCTCGATTTTCCTCTGTTTTTTGTTGAAGTTGTTTGAGCATTTCTTGTGAGGTCATTCATTCTCCTTTTTTATACCTGGTCTGTATCCCGCCAGGAAGGCATTATAATAATTTCAGTAAAATCACCTGTATTTCTTATGTTAGAAAGCGAGTAAGCATGGATATCTTATCATCAAAAACAGGTACCGGCAATTTATTTAGAAAGCCAGAAATGAATTGGGGTATTCTCAGCACTGCCCGTATTTCCGAACAAGTAGTCCCTGCCATTAAGGCAACCAAACACAATCACGTTGTAGCCGTTTCGAGCCGTGATTTGACCCGCGCACGGCAGTTTGCTGACAAAATGCAAGTCCCGATAGCCTATGGAAGCTATGAAGAATTGTTAGCAGACCCAACCATACAGGCTGTATACATCCCGCTGCCTAACAACGATCATAAACCCTGGACCATCAAGGCACTTCAGGCTGGAAAGCATGTTTTGGTCGAAAAACCGTTTGCCCTCAATTCGTATGAAGCCCAGGAGATGGTTGGTGTATCAGTAGAAAAAAGCCTGGTATTAATGGAAGGCTTCAATTATCGTTACCACTCCCGTATCCAAAAGGCATTAGAGACAATCAAAAAAGGGGAATTGGGCAAACTTCGCTTTGTGCATTGCAGTTTCAGCTTCCCGCTGGAAAACCCGGATGACTTTCGCCTTGTTCCTGCCCTGGGAGGCGGAGCATTGTACGACTTGGGTTGTTACTGTGTGGATTTCCAGAGGCTGGCGGTTGGTCGCGAGCCGGAAGCAGTGCAAGCCCGTTACCATGCTGGTGGCTCAGGGGTCGATCTGCAAATGCAAGTCACACTTGATTTTGGAAACCAGATTTACGGCAGTTTTGAAGTCGCTTTCAATGCTGCTCATCAAAACACTGTCAGAATCTTAGGCACCGATGCCGTGATGACCCTCGATTGGCCTTTTACAGGGAAGGATAAAAATGTCTCCATGGTCATTGAACGAGGGGATGAAGTTCAGAAAGTAAGTTACCGCCCTGAGGACGCCATCAAAAACATGGTCGAGCATTTCTACGAAGTAGTGATTAGGAAAGAAATCGCCCTTTACCCCCTGGCAGAATCTGTTAAAAATATGGCTATCATCGATGCGATTTTCCAATCTGCCATCGAAGATGGCAAACTCGTAATTCTGAAATAAATCGAAAAGGAAAAATTTAAATATGGACCAGTTGAAAGAACAGGAATCCCTAAAAGAACACCCCACTAACAAGCATACCAACCAATGGCTCCTGCCGTTAATTCTTATTATTGCAATCATTGTGCTTTTGTTTATGTTCCGCGACTTCACCCTCGAAGATCGTGCCATTGACATCCCGCACGAAGGGTTGCTGGAGGTAATTGTTGGCTATGCTATCCTGGCTGCTGAAATAGCTGCTGTGTTTGTTGTTGCTGCATCCGTTATACAGGTGACATTTAACTTTCTCAGGAGCGTTTGTGATAAACGATACTCCCATAGAGTTCGATCTTCCGAGACCTTACGATTGCGCCTGGGACATCGACTCAGTCTCGCACTTGAGTTTGCGCTTGCCTCAGACATCCTTCGCGTGGCGATTTCTCCTGCTTTAGCAGACATATTGTTCCTGTTCGTGATCATTCTCTTACGTGTACTGATTAACCACTTTCTTGAAGACGAATTTGCAATTATTAAATCCAGCGAAAAGTACCCAGACCTGGAACCTTGCGACTCAGGTGATAATTAGCAAAAGTAATTAAACCAAAAGCCCCTCCTGTAAGAGGGGCTTTATTTTATGTTGTTTGACTATGGTGTCGCTGGGGTGACCGTTCGGGTTGGGGTGGCGGTTGGGATAGGAGTGGCAATGTTTGCCGGTACCTTGAGCAATTCACCAATCATCAGGCTAGTTGTTTCGGTCAATAAGGGCGTGATGTTATTCGCAGAGCGATATCGGTTAGTCTCAGCAATGATCTGGGCAATAGTTGACCGATAGAAAACCGCTACAGAAGCCAAGGTTGCGCCTGATTCGACGTAGTAATCAATGATTGTGCCTTTAGCCAGATCGGTTGGAACCAGAGTGGAGGTCGGCATTTGCTGCCAGGGAGCTGGGATCTTGATGATATCGCCTTCACGGATAATACATTGATCACCCAAACCAAGCCCATTGACGTAAAGCAGGAGATCAAGGTCAACATTGAATTTTTCGGCGATTTCCGCGCAGACAAAGTCATCTGCCTGGACAATATAGTCGAAGGGACCATCAAGTGTCGCTGTAGGCGTAATTGTGGGCGTTTCGGTTGGAGTTGTTGTAATGGTCGCTGTACTTGTTGGTGTGACTGGCGTTGGGGTCAGCGTCATGGTGGGAGTGGGGGTTTTGGTGCTGAACAGACCCGGTCCTTCACCGATCACGCCGGTTGCCCATAATGCCAGAACTGCTAAACCGGCAATAACCAGCAAGGCTGCAAGTATCATTAGAACAGACCTGTTGCTGCGTCTTTTCTTTCTGTAGGAAGATAAGAGACTCCCTGATCGTTTCTTTGCCATGATAAATTCCTCTCAATCCATTGTAATTAGAAAGGTGGATTACCTGATATTAATCTGATAACTTTTGTTTTGTCAAGTATACCATTTTTGAAAAATCACAAAACAAGAACAAACATTACGCTAAATAATAAACCTCCGCTCATTGCCTGCTTGAAGAGTGGGTATAATAGGCACATGCAAAAACGCAGTCCTTTTCTGCCGCTCCTCAGTTTACTGCTAATCTTCAGCACTTTCCTGTGGGCATGTGATCCCGTTCAAGAACCGCCAGCATCTGAGTTTTTACCCTCAGTAGAGTTGCCGACTGGGGTAGTATCCACACAAATACCCGAAATCCTGCCCACTGCCACTGAGGTTCCTTCGCCAATCATGGTTAACGGTGAAAGCATCCCCTTAAGCTATTATCAAAACGAAATTTTGCGCTACCGTGACAGCCTGACAGAGCAAACAATTCAGCCTACTGAACAAGATATCAGTCAAACCGTGCTCAATTACCTGGTCGATCAACAATTGCTTTCGCAAACAGCCCGACAAAATGGATTCCAGGTTTCTGACCAGCAGTTGCAAGAGAGAATTGATCAGCTGGTTAGCTATCTTGGTTCCGGCGGTACTTTGACCCAATGGATGCAAACCAATCACTATGACGACCCGGAATTCCGCCAGACGTTAAGAATATCCATGGAAGCTGCCTGGCAGCGCGATCAGATTACCCAGACAGTGCCGGACGCCATTGAGCAAGTGCGTGCCCAGCAGATTTTTGCCAGCACACAGGCGGGCGCAGACCGTGCGCTAAACAGTCTCATTGCTGGCGCAGATTTCACCACCCTTGCGTGGGACTATAGCCCCGAATCGGGCGGCGAGCTGGGATGGTTCCCGAGAGGCTATTTGCTTTATCCAGAAGTAGAGGAAGCGGCGTTTTCTTTGGAACCAGGCAGCTACTCAGGTATCATCCAATCCGAGATCGGTTTTCATATTCTTCTCGTTCTTGAACACGAAGCGGAACACCCGCTCACCACTGACGCAAGAGTGTCTCTTCAGAACCAAGCCTTGATCGATTGGCTTGTCCAGGCGCGTTCTTCCGCCCAGATTGTGATCAACCTGCCATGAGCCAGGATTGTCGCACCCCGAGCCAAAAACCCTACTCTACTCGCCCTATGGCGGTACGCCGGACAGAACCAGAACCAAAAAAATCAGGTTGCAGCGGCGCTGGTGCGGTTCTCTTTCTTTTTGCAGTGATCGCTGTGGTGGTTTTGATGTTGACAGGGGTGATCCCATCTCCACTTGAAGCACAAATCACAATTCCCGTGGAAGTAACGCAAGGCGATTCCACGCCTGAGAATTTCGAGACGCCAATTGGTCTCGAAACGATAACTGCTACTACAGAGCAGGTGATATTGATTCCCAGCAATACGCCAGCACCAACACACACCGTTCCACCTACTTCGACCTCCACCCCATGGTCGGCTGCTTTCGTGATCCGGGGTACACCTGAAGCTTTCCCTCATACACTTCTTTACGATCGCTACACATGCGAAGACTACCTGTTTATTGGCGGCGAGGTGTGGGATTTACGCGAATCAGCGTTGAAGGGTTTGATCGTGAAACTGACTGGAACCTACGGCGGCGGAGTTGTAGATCTTTCCAGCGAATCGGGTGAAGTTGACATTTATGGAGAAAGTGGCTATGGCTTTGTGATCGATAACAAACAGATCAAGACGGATTCGCTCTATATTCAACTTTTTGACGCCCAGGGCAACCCTCTTTCAGCTAAGGTGAAACTCAATATCAGTGGTGAATGCGATGGCAACTTGCTGCTCGTAAATTACAAACAGGTCCAGGAAATTCCGAATTAACATTACACTCCCTCTTTAGAGGGGGGTAGCGGGGTGATGAATCACGCAATTCTCAGAACAGTACCTCGCATACAGTTACTGCGAGTCCAACCCCAATATCTTCTTCACCAAATACCTCGACTTACGGTCACTGCGAGACCCCGTTATAGAAATTATGAGAGCTTCCAATAGCTAGGATGGATCGTAGCAGTGACCATAGGAATAGGTCTGGTTACTCTGTTTTTCGTGGCGAGATTTTGATCTCTTCGTTGCCCGAAAATTTACCCAGCAGGGGTGTTGAATTTACCGGCAGAATTCGGCTATTGGCGAAGAAAGCAAAATCGAATTCTGTCATTTCACCGGCTTTTTTTCCTGGAATCGGCATCAGGCGGGCGGTAAGAGCCTTGTTAAGACGCAAGGACAGGGCAGCGAGGTCTAACAGAATTGGGGTTAGCTCTTCTGCGGTAGTGTCACCCGGTAGAGGGATCACATCCAGTCCGGCGCCGCAAACCGAGGAGAATAAAAGCAAATCCCTCACGCTCAAATTGCCATCAGACGCACTTCTTGCCAAACCGCTGTCCTCCAAAACGGGCAGCATCAGCCCATTGAAGCCAGTGCGCGTAAAACGAGCCTGATCGAGTGTGTTTGTTAGAAAGGCAGAAGCAAGCAAACTACCGGGCTTGCCAAAAGCTTCTATTCCTAAGCTCTCCAAAGCCCTGCCGATTGAGATTGCATCAGACGGATAGGGCGCCAATGTAAAATCGAGCCCTTTAAATTCATAGGTGTACATTTTGCTGAGGCGATTGCCTATCTCTTCAAGTTTCTTTGCATTTTCTTCAATCGCTTTGATCAGTAATTCAGAAGCTTCCTGAAACGTCCTGGCTTGACTGAAAGCCTGTGGCGCCAAGTCAGCCGCTTCAAGAGCTAAGGCAAAGGACGCTCGCCCGGGTTGCGCATAGGCAGCGGGGAAGAATGGCGTGTTGGCTGGTACGTTCGCCAGTGCGCAAAAGCGTAAATTGGCAAAACCGTCTTTTTCCAGGGTGGAAAGCCTAACAATCGTCTCTGCACAAGCTCTTGCAGCCGGTAAGCTGATGGTGCCCTCAGGGGTGGTGAGATTGCCACTCAGGAAAATGCGGTCGCTTTTAGCGAGAGCCTGTGGGATTACCTCCCAGGCCTTGGTGTTCGTTGAAACTGGACCCAATGATATGTATTCGAAACCATCAGCATGCGCTTCGATAGCATAGCTTTGAGCGGCCAACGGCAGGTCTACGGGGGCAATAAATTGTTCGAAAGGAGGCGTTGCTAGGCGCAGCGATTGAACTTCAAATCCGTTCTCCTGGTAAAGCTTGCGGGCATGGTCGGCAAAAATGCCAACTTGCTGGAGCATCAAACGATTAACTGGGAAACCAGGTTGACAAAATACGGTAATAGAACGAATTTTCACGGCTTACTCCAGGCACGCTGACGAGCGACTTCGAACATCAAAAGACTGGCGCTTATGGCAGCGTTTAACGATTCTGTCTCTCCTGCCATAGGAATGCGAAGGCTGGATGACGCAAGGCTGGCTCCTTCCGGGCTAACACCTTCGGCCTCTCCGCCGATCAGCAGTGCCAGAGGCTGTTTTAAATCTGCCTGCCAGCAAATTTGTTCGCCTTGCATATTTGCATGAAACACTGCCAACCCCTCAAGCAGGTGTTCGATCACATCCCAGGGAAGGTGTTGGATGGGTAGGCGGAAATGCGCTCCCATTCCAGAGCGAACGACTTTTGGTGCAAAAGCATCTGTGTTTCCTGGCGGCAGCAAAACAGCCTGGGCACCGGCGGCCTCGGCTGAGCGAAGAATGGTACCCAGGTTTCCGGGGTCGCGTAATTGATCGGGCACGACCAAGAAATCTGCCTTCTCAGGTAAAGCAAAAGATTTTATTTCGAATACACCAATTACACCCTGCGAGTGTTCTGTACCACTGAGAGAATCAAACAATTGATCGTCAACCAGATTCAGTTCCACTCCACTTTCGTCCAGATTTTTGAGCAGGCTGGCAGAACGGGTGGAAGGTGTTTGTTTGAAGAGAGCAAATTTTAGCGGAACCGTTGAGCGCAGACCATCTTCCAATAGGCGGACTCCTTCAGCAACAAAGGACTGATGCTTTTGGCGAGCTTTCCCCTGGTTCATCAGCGCACGAACCAACTGAACCTTGAGGTTTTGTGATGATTGAATGGGTGGCAAATTGCTCATATTCCGATTATACAGTCGTCTCAGGCTGTGGATTGACGAATTTCAAAATAGCAGTGTATGTGCCATCCGAGTTAATGGTCAGAACAATGTAGCCTGGGCGAAAATTGTTGCGCCATTCCGGGTAGCCGACCCCTGGATTGAGAAAATGCTTACCGTCCACAATTTTATTGGACGAATAATGCAAATGACCGTAGATAATAATGTCAGCTTCAGGATATTGCTTGCCTAGTTCTTGTTGAAAATGTCGGTCGCTGTGGGCTTCCCTGGTCAAAAAGAGGCGGACATAATTCCAAAACCAGCTCCAGATGCTGAAATGTCCGTGAGCGAGCGTGATTTTCAGACCATTGATTTCATGATGGACTTCTTTTGGCAGTTTATAGCCCAGAAACCAATCACGGTTTCCTTGTACAGCAAGCGTTGGAGCAATAGTTTCCAGTTGTTCGATCACTTCGGGAGTACAAACATCACCAGCGTGAAAGATCTGGTCAGGTTGTTCTCTTTGAATTGCGCTGAAAAGAGTCGGTTCAAGTGACTTGGTACGATCACCGACGTGAGTATCAGCGAGGATAACGATTTTTTGGCTGTTAGGCATGCCGCCAATTATATCAAAATGGATAAGGCAGCAGGTTTAACGTGGAGGTGTGACTTACAGGTTTAAACCTGCCCCTCCCATGGTGATAAAATGGGAAGCATTATGGAGATTTTCGACCTTTATGATCGCGATCGTACCCTAACCGGAGAGACCATCAGGCGGGGACAAAAGCCACCAACAGAGCGTTACCACCTGGTTGTTCATATTTGTATCTTTAACCAGGATGGACAGATGTTGATCCAAAAACGAAGCCTGCAAAAAGGCTTTTGG
>DOEX01000006.1 GCA_003532515.1 Anaerolineaceae bacterium
GGCGTGGTCGGGATGAAACCCAGCTATGGTCGTGTTTCCCGCCTGGGGCTGATCGCTTTTGCCTCCTCCCTGGATTGCCCCGGCCCTCTGGCAAGAGATGTGCGCGACGCAGCTCTGATGTTGCAGGCAATTGCAGGGCACGACCCCAAAGACAGTACATCCTCTACTCTTGCTGTAGAAAATTACCTTGAAGCGCTCCAACAGGATGTGAAGGGTTTGCGCATTGGGCTTTCTCATGATTACGAAGCTGTATCCTACCCCGATTTGGAGAGCGGCGAACTGCATAACGAACCCATTCAAAAAGAAGTTTTTAATGTCGTTCTGCAGGCAGCCGAAATTCTNNGTTGAAGCCGCTTCCAACCTGCACCGCTTTGATGGTGTCAAGTATGGCTATCGCACACCGGAAAATGTAGGGGACTTGACCGAACTCTACCGACGCAGTCGGGCAGAGGGCTTTGGGCTCGAGCCTAAACTGCGCATCTTGATGGGTATGTACGTTTCAGCTGCCGAACACGCTTCAGCTTACTATCAAAAAGCACTCAAGGTCCGTTCGATGATCCGCAGTGATTTTGACAAGGCTTTTGACTCTCAGGGCTCGTA
The DNA here is from genome assembly GCA_003532515.1 of Anaerolineaceae bacterium. Lineage (GTDB taxonomy): Bacteria > Chloroflexota > Anaerolineae > Anaerolineales > Anaerolineaceae > Mesolinea. The sequence continues at coordinate 601 of DOEX01000006.1, forward strand.
TCGTCTGGACGCCTTGCTCACCCCCACTACTGCCACCACTGCCTTCAAACGTAAAGCCGTGTATGGCAATTCAGTCCTCATGCAATATTCTGATCAGATGACCGTATCCAGCAACCACGCTGGCTTACCTGCAATAACCCTGCCCGGCGGGCTGGATGAGAAAGCTTTGCCGATTGGCATCCAGTTGATCGGAAATGACTTCCGCGAAGACATGATCTTACGCATCGGACATGCCTATGAACAATTGACCGCGGACGAAGCCTGGCGCAAAGTTCGCCCACAGGTTCTGCAAGGCGAGGTGAAAGCATGAAAGACTACGAAGTGATCATCGGATTGGAAACACACATCCAATTAAATACTGAAACTAAGATTTTTTGCTCCTGCAAAGCCGACTCCTGGGAAGCTGAGCCTAATACCAATATCTGCCCGGTTTGCAGCGGTTTGCCTGGAGTATTGCCAGTTTTAAACGCTAAAGCTGTCCATAAAGGAGCTCTCCTGGCTGCTGCCATGAACGCTCATATTAACCAAAAATCGTATTTCGACCGGAAAAACTACTTCTACCCGGATTTGCCCAAGGGCTACCAGATTTCCCAATTCGATCAGCCCATCGGTAAAGGCGGTTACATGGACCTGCCCCTCGAGAACGGCGAGACCCGCCGGGTGCGCATTCACAACCTTCATCTCGAAGAAGATGCCGGAAAGACCAAAACTGAACATGGGGCTCGCTTGCTCGATTTCAACCGTTGCGGCGTCCCTCTGGTAGAGATGGTAACCGAGCCAGATCTGCGTTCGGGCGATGAAGCTGCTCAATACCTGATCCGCTTGCGCCAGCTTTTGCGCTGGATTGGGGTTTCCGAAGCTGACATGGAGCGCGGACATCTGCGCTGCGACGCCAACGTTTCCATCCGGGAGCGCGGCAGCACGGTGTTGAATACTAAAACCGAGATTAAGAATGTCAACTCGATCGATTCAGTGCGCCAGGCAATTGGTGAGGAAGCCAAACGGCAGATTGAACTGGTTGAATCGGGCGGCAAAGTGCAGTCCTATACCCTGGATTGGGATGCTGATAGCGGCAAATTAAAGAAAATGCGCTCCAAGGAGACTGAGGCTGATTATCGTTACTTCCGCGAGCCCGATTTGCTGCCTGTGGTGTTGACCGATGAGGAAATTGATGCGATCCGTGCCGATTTGCCTGAATTACCGCTTGCCAGGCGCGCGCGCTTTGAAGCAGACTATCAACTCTCAGCTTATGACGCTGAAATTCTGACCAGCGAACGCAGTTTGTCCGATTATTACGAAGCCGCTGTCCATTCCTATACTGGGGAAGCCAAGGCAGTCGCGAATTGGATGATGAACGACCTCTCCCGTATGTTAAATGACCTGGGCAAAACCGCCGACCAGCTAAACTTGAAACCAGATCACCTGGCTGAAATTATTCGCATGGTTGATGAAGGCAAAATCAATTCCTCTACAGGCAAGAGTCTGCTCAAAAAAGTTGAAGAGACTGGTAAAGCGCCCGCCAAAATTGTCGAGGATGAGGGGCTGGGGCTGATTGCGGATAGCGATGCCCTGCGAAAGCAAATCGAAGCGGTTTTGGCAGGCGCTCCAGATGAGGTTGCCAACTTCCGGGCTGGTAAAGAGAGCCTGTTAGGCTGGTTTGTGGGGCAGGTGATGCGCAGCTCGGGTGGCAAAGCCGACCCCAAACGCACACGAGAGATTTTGCTGGAGTTGTTGAGTAAGGAATAACTGATTTACAGGTCATAATCAGTAAGTCATTAACACCCCCTCCAGGGACTGCTTGCGTCCCGCCGTAGGTGGGAGGGGGATTGAGGGGGTGGGTTGTTTCTACGGATATAGTAAACTAACCCAGAAATATTGACACTGCTTCTTTTTAGACTAAAATAGAGGCTACGCGGGCGTCGCCAAGTGGTAAGGCATTAGCCTTCCAAGCTAACATTCGTCGGTTCGAATCCGATCGCCCGCTTTTTTCTTTTAATTCCGATAAGAGGTCGTTCACTCTGGTAGGGGCGAGGCATGCCTCGCCCTTACTGTTCCATTATTCGGTTCGATTACTCGCGGAGGGTACAGGTATCCGATAGCCCGCTTTGAAGACCCATTCGCTTCGCTTAGGGTGACAAGAAAATTGTTATTCTGAACGAAGTCGCCTGCACGGTCATACCTGTCAGCGGATTGTGGGCACGATGCGTTTGTGTGTTCTAAAGTTCACGGTGCCCCCAATCGCGCCCTACAGATATTCCTGTTTTTTAGGTGCGCAAGCCGTCCCGTACAGATCGCTTCATATCATCGAATCATCATCACAAAATAAGTTCCCACCACCAATGCCCAGAGCATTGAGTCCAAGCGGTCCAATATTCCCCCATGACCGGGCAAGAGTTTGCCGGTATCTTTGACTCCTATGGTGCGCTTAAGCAAACTCATCAATGCATCCCCAAAGAACGCCACTGGACCCATGATCAAGCCCAGCAAAGCACCTTTCCATGGACCCAATTCGGGTAAGGCACGATTCAGGATCAAACCAATCAAGAGACCGGAAACCAAACCCACCAGTACACCTCCCAGGAAACCTTCCCAGGTTTTTTTGGGGCTCAATTGTGGCAATACCAAGCG
>DOEX01000031.1:0-40149 GCA_003532515.1 Anaerolineaceae bacterium
AATAAAAACAGGGAGGAAAGATCCTCCCTGTTTCTCAGCATTCTTTACGCGAGCTCGCAATAGCGCTCCACGCGCTTCTCGACGATCTTCAGGCTGTCCTCCCAGAAGGTCCGTGTCTTGATGTCAATGCCAAAACGCGCCGCCAGGTCCGCTGCGGGGGCTTCACCCGTACTTGCCAGCAGGTTCATAAAATCCTTCACGAACGGCTGACCGCGCTGCTGGTAGGTGGCGTACAACCCTGTCGAGAACAGCAAACCGAAGGCATACGGGAAATTGTAGAAGGATAACCCGCCAGAATAATAATGCGGTTTCCACGTCCACATCCACTTTTGTAAATATCGCTCATCCAAACCGTCGCCGTAGGTAGCTTTCTGGGCATTTTCCATGATCTCGCACAGTTCATCGGCATTCAGTTCAGCTTTTTCCCTGCGTTCGAATACTTCCTTCTCGAACAGGTAGCGCGAGTAGATGTCCACGACGACTTGCGAATCACCGTTTATTTGGCTCTCCAGGATGGCAAGTTCCTGCTGCGGGTTGGTGACCTCCTTCAGCAGCGCTGAGGTGACGATGGTTTCACACATAATGGATGCTGTCTCTGCCAGCGTCATGGGGGTGAACTTCTGTATCTCGGTCTTGCCAGCTTTGACCGCGCAGTCATTATGGAATCCATGTCCAAGTTCGTGCGCCAATGTGGAGACCTGGTCAAAAGAGCCGTCAAAATTACTCAAGATGCGGCTCTCCCCTACACCCGGCACGTCCATGCAGAAAGCGCCGCCGCGCTTGCCATCGCGCTGTTCAGCGTCGATCCAGTTATGCTCAAACGCATTTTTCGCGAATGCCTCCAACTCTGGTGCAAAGTGCCCGAAATTGGTGAGGACCACTTCTTTGGCTTCCGTGAAGCTGTAATCAGATTTGATCTCGCCGACCGGAGCGAACAGGTCCCACCAGGGCAGTTTTTCTTCACCAAGGTGTTTTGCTTTGGCTTTGAAGTAGCGGCGGAACATGGGGAAGGAATCCTGCATCGCCCCCAGCATAGCTTCCAAAGTATCACGGTCGATGTGCGCTGAATCGATGGCACTGTGCAGGGCGTCTTCCCTGCCGCGTCGGCGGTTGAGGACATTGACCTCGCCCTTGATGCCGTTGAGGGCAGCAGCGAGGGGAACCTTGATGGATGTCCATAATTTGTCTTCGGCTTCGTATCCGCGCCGGCGCACCTCAGCATCGGGGTGGGAACGCAGGTTGACGAGTGCTGGAGAGGGCAGTTTCTTTATCTCTCCATCGATCTCCACCTCTGCGCTCGATTGTGAGGTGATCATCCCCTGCAGTTTCGACCAGGCGTTGGACCCACTCATGCTGAGCTCCGCAGCCAGCATTTCCTCGGGCTCCGACATCAGGTACTTGCTCTGTCTGGCACATTCTTCCAGGAAGTAACGATGCTCTTCGAGTTTCGGTTCATCCTTAAAAATCTCCGGCAGTTGCCCTGCGATCTTCCCGATCCATGCCAGCAGCAGCACCTCCAGTTGGTTGATCTTTACCGCCACCTGGTCGAATTCAGATTCCTTATGCAGCGCTTCCTTGTTGTAACTATCAGTGGAGATGAAGGATGCAATATATGCGCGCATCGTACCGCCGGTCAGCAGGATCCGGTTATAGCGGTCGATCAACTCCTTTGCGAGCACGGAGAGCTGATGCACATCTCGTTTGTCGTTCGCAACGACTGCCCTTTCCTTCAATACTCCCTCTATTTCGGCGATCATGATGTTCAATTTCTCGAAATCGCCGGCAAATTCCTTTGAAGAAAGCGACGGATAAACATTGGTTAGGTCCCACCTGGGTGGGGTTTGAGTGGTCATACGAACTCCTTTGGATGAATTTTCAATACATTGATTATATGTTAAAAAGGAATAGAATATGGGTAGATAATGAATCCTGCGCCGTTAAAAAACGTATATGATTTAATGTAATATTTACGGGAAAGGTAGATTGACATGAGCGACCAGTACACTAATGAAGAAAAGCGGGATGTGAGCGGTTTTACCGCTCTAGCATTCAAGGGAATGGGCAGGGTGGAGCTAACCCAGGGCGACCACGATGAGCTGGTGATCGAAGCCCTGCCGGAGATCTGTTCGCGCATCCAGACCTATGTGCGCGACAATACGCTGTATATCGACTACACTGAGAATTGGAAGGATTGGACCGGCGTCCGAACCTTGAGCGGGGATAAGATTCGCTTCCGCCTGGGGATGCGCGAGATCACTTCGCTTTCCATCTCGGGGGTCGGCAGCCTGGATTGTCCGAGCATTGAATCCGCCAGTCTTTCACTTGCGCTATCAGGACCGAGTTTCCTGACCGTGGGTGCCCTGAAGTGCACCACGTTGAATGTATCCCTTTCTGGGGTAGGTTCTGTGGATGTTGCTGGTACCACTGAGGAGTTGGACGTTACTCTTAGCGGTGCTGGTTCCTTTAAAGCTGCCCGCCTGGAGACTGCCAAAGCCAATGTCAGGCTCAGCGGGGTCGGTACTGCCACGGTATGGGCAAAGGAAACTCTCAATGCCAGTATTTCCGGTGCAGGGAAGATCGAGTATTACGGCAGCCCCCAAATTACCCAGAGCAATACCGGCCTGGGTGTGTTAAAATTCCTGGGTAACCGTTGAAATAACGCGGCTCCCACCTCATCAATTTTGGAGAAAAAATGGCACAAGATAGAACTCGCAAGATCGTCATCACCGCCGTCCTGGGAGCGATCACCGTCCTCCTGGGTCTCACGCATTGGGGATTCATCCCCTGGTTTGGGGGGATTTCGCTCACCATCATGCATGTCCCAGTCATCATCGGCGCTATTCTTGAGGGACCTGTGGTCGGACTTGGCATCGGTCTCATTTTTGGGCTCTTCAGTATGTTGCAAGCTGCCATTGCCCCAACCGGTGTGCTCGATCCGCTTTTCGTTAACCCGATGCTGGCTATCCTGCCGCGTCTCTTCATCGGTCCAGTCGCCTGGCTGGTCTGGTCGGCGTTGAAGAAATGGCCTGTGGTCGGGCTCATCACCAGCGGAGTCGCCGGCAGCCTTACCAACACAGTACTGGTGCTCGGTGCTATTGGACTCTTCTTTAGTAATACGCCCCTCGTGACCCAGGTTTTCGGTGCGAATATCTGGAAAGCGCTGGGTGGCGTTGCCGTGGTCTCCGGTCTGCCAGAGGCTGGTGTATCTGCTGTAGTCACCCTGCTTGTGGTGGCTGCCTACCGGCAGTTCACCGTTGGCAAACGCAAGGGTTCCAACCTGGAGTAAAGTTTCCTGATTTCCGAATTGAAAATGGTCTTACACGAGAAAGATGGCGAGTGAGACCATTATGCTTATTAACACAGTGATGCCATCCATCCAGGAAAAATGTATTTCTACCATACTGGTGCGGTGTTCGAGTATCCCGTAGGCGCGTGCGTCCATTGCCAGCGCCAGGTTCTCCGACCGCCGCAGGCTGGTGGTGAAGAGCGGGATAAGCATCGGCACCACCTGCTTGATTCGATTCAACAGCCCCTTCTTTTTTCCTCCCCAATCCGCACCGCGTGAAGCCTGCGCCTTGGCAATGCGTTCTGCTGATTGCGCCAGGAAGGGCAGGAAACGCAGCATCACCTGGATAACCATGATAAAGTCCATGGTGTGAATGCCGAAGCGGTTCAGGGGATTCAAGATTCGGGTCATTCCGTGTAGCAATTCAGAGGTCGAGATCACGAAACTTCCCAGGCTCAGGCACAAGATAAGTGCGCAGAAGCGGATGAGCAGCATCGCTCCTGCCAACACTCCTGCCAGTGTGATGTGCAGCTTGCCGATGCTGAACAACATAACCGGGTCGAGTGCGGATGAATAAAAGAGAACCTGGATGATGGCGATTATCACCAGGAAGGGCAGCGGGGCAAGCAATCCCTTTAGAGCGAAACCCACATTCACCCGCGAAAGTAGCAATGCGATGAACAACACAGCAACGCCGATTCCGAGACCGGCGCGCGATGGGGTAAAAGTGATCGCGATGAGGAGTGCCCCGAACATGATGATCTTGGCAAGCGGGTCAAGCCGGTGGATGACCGAGTTTGTTGGAACATATTGCCCGAGCGGCACGCGAGAGAGGAAATCAAACTCACCCATGAGTCTGTCCTCCATTCCCCGCCTGCAGTGCATCGAACAACTGTTCAGCCTTCACTACGCGCTGCGGGATTGGCCATCCCCTGGCTCGCATCGCAGAAGCCAGACGAACGACCGAGGGCTGCCCGAGCGATGCTTCTTCGATAAGCTGTTCGTCATTGAACAGGTCGGCAGTGTTGCCGGTACGCATCGATCTGCCGTTGGATAAGATGGTCATCTTCTGCGTCAATTCAGTGATGTCACCCATGCTGTGCGAGCTCAGGATCAATTCGATGCCTTTTTCCTGCGAGTTCTTGAGGATGCTGTGCAGGTTGCGTCGTGAAGCAGGGTCCAGCCCGGCGGTGGGTTCATCGAGGATAAGCAACCTCGGCTGTAGCGCCATCGTGGCTGCCAGCGCCACCTTGCGCTTCTCACCTCCACTGAGGGTGTAAGTCATGCGGTCTTTGAATTTGTCGAAGTCCAGCCCCACCAGTTCCATCGCGTCTTTCACCCGCCTGGCAAGGCTTTCATTGCCGTACAGCATTTTTGGACCATAGGCAATCTCATCGCCCACATACTGTTCAAAGAAATAGATTTCGGGGTTCTGAAAGACCAGCCCCGCGTAGCGCCGCACTGCCTTGATATCCACCTCGGGATCGGAAAGCGAGTATGGTCCAACACGCACTTCTCCACTTTGCGGGCGATACAGCCCGTTGAGATGTTGGAGGAGGGTGGACTTGCCCGATCCGGTGGCACCGCAGAAGCCGTGGGCTGCACCGCTGTGCACTTCCAGTGAGACATCGAACAGGGCTTGCTGTGCCAGTGGGGTGTCAAGCAGATAGGTGTGGTTGAGGGATTTTACCGCAATCAGGGTGTCGCCAGAGGTCGGTTCATCATCTAACGCCTTGTGAACGAACTTACCGCTGTACTGCGGGATATGCTGCAGTGCCTGCTCGAAATCGGTCGAAAGCCCCGCCAACTGCGGGTTCAACCGTCTGATCTCGTTTAGTAGCAGCAGCGTTGAAGGTTGTTCCAGCCCACACTCCTTGAGCAGCCCGAAGTCTGCAAAAAGAACTTTCGGAGTACCATCGAAAGCCAGGCTGCCGTTATTCATTGCCAGTACCCGGTCGGCGCGTGCAGCTTCCTCCATGAAGTGTGTGATAAAAATAACAGTGATGCCCCGACTGTGCAGGCTCTGCATTTCCGCCAGCACGTCCTGCCGACCGCGTGGATCGAGCATGGCGGTGGATTCATCAAAGATGATACATTCGGGCTGCATCGCTAACACACCAGCCAGTGCCACGCGCTGTTTTTGCCCCGCTGAAAGCAAGTGGGGAGGGCGTGATTTCTGTCCGCTCATCTTCACGGTCGCCAGAGCAGTTGCCACCCGTTCTCTTATCTCTGCTGGCTGGAGGGCCAGGTTTTCCGGTCCAAACGCAGTATCTTCCTCGATCAGTGTAGCGACGATCTGATCCTCTGGATTCTGGAAAACCATTCCAATGTGCGCACGGATTTGGGGCAAGTGAGTCGCTTGTGTGGTGTTCTTTCCGTCGATCAGTACCTGCCCATGGGTTGGCAGCAGCAGGGCATTGCAATGACGGGCGAAGGTGGTCTTGCCCGAACCATTGGCGCCCACTATGGCAACCCATTCACCCTGGTCAATGGTTACCGAGATGTCTTTGAGCGCCGGGAGGGAGGCTTCATCACTGCCGGGGTGCCGGTAGGTGACATGGTCGAACTGGATCAAAGGAGGCAAAACATGCTCCGTATTGCCGGGTTATCTGCATTTACCCGGCATATTATACTGGAATATCAGGTCGGGCACGCAAATAACATTCTCACTATAAGTAAGAACTGAAAACCATTTATTCAAAAATGATGCTTTAAGAATTAAATAAAACATCTACTTCGTGTAATTTAATGACTTTTATCCATTATTGCGAAGCAGAATACCGCACAGCTTGCTGCGTCGGTTCAAAGCTTAAAGAGGTGGCTGACGCTCTTGCGATTCCTATCCGCGGAGCAAGNNCTCGCGCGGTATTACGGAATCGCAAAGCCACTGAATTTATTTTCGTAATAGGTATTAATTCATTCACCGATGCTCCACTAGCCAATCTGCGACGCCCCCAATGTTCTCAAAAATGTAGTCTGGTTGGAAGGGAGATCCATCCAAATCGCTTCTTTTTGATTCCCCGCTCAAGACAAGGGTGGTAGTTATCCCACTGGTTTTCCCTAAGGCAATGTCGGTATATAGACGATCACCGATTATGGCAAATGCTTCCACAGGCAGATTCATTTTCACTGCTGCTGTGTCTATGATCAACGGATTTGGTTTTCCGACCATAAGATCTGGTTCACGCCCGGTAGAGGCCTTGACAAAAGCAATCATGGAACCGATATCAGGCATTATGTTCTTTCCCACCGGGCAGTTGAAGTCTGGATGAGTGGCGATATACGGCAGACCCTCCCGTACATGGTCGCACAATTTCCACAGTTTATTGTATGTAAGAGTGGTGTCGAAACCTAACACCAGGCAGTGAGGATGGTCTTGCACTAATTCAAAGCCATGGGAACGGAATTCATTCTCCAACTCGGGCGTTCCTACAATGAACAGTCTGACGTCCGGATTTTTTTGCTGCAAATATGAAGCGGTGGCTTCTCCAGATGTTAATATAAGATCCTCTGGTACAGGCATTCCGAGACAGGTGATTTTATCGGCATACTGGCGGCGATTCTTGGAGGAATTATTCGTTAAAAACAAAAATTGTTTGCCCTGTTGATGCAGGACATCAATGAAGTGTAGGGCTCCTTCTACTAACCGGTCACCTAGATAGAAGGTACCATCCAGATCTATCAGAAAGCACTGGGCTTTGGAGAGTCGTTCAATTTGATTTCGCATGGCTGGATGATTATTCTTGGACTTTCTAAAAACATACATAAAGATGTTCTTCAGGTTACCCACTAAAGGGAGTTTGTGGAACAAGGGCGGTTTGTGCATACAAGCCGCCCTCCTATGATTAAAACTTTGTTGCGGAAACTATATTATTGGTTAATCCGTTTAGATCAGTAAACACCTTCTCGAGGGAGGGGTAAATCTGCGTGAATACTTTCTCATAATATTCATTATATAGTTTAACGTTTTCTGGAATGGGGTCATAAGTTACAGCATTACGGTTCAGATGTGATACTGCCTCTGGGAAGCTCTTGAAGTTTCCGCTACCCACGGCAGCCGTGATGGCTGCACCTAGTGCACAGGTCTCTGAAATATGCGCCTTTTGGCATGAGACGCCAAAAATATCTGCAGCGGCTTGCATACCAATTTTGCTCTTGCTGCCGCCACCGCCAATGACGACCTTTTTAATGGGTTGCCTAACATCGCTTGAAATAACCTCCATCGAACCGCGTAACCCATAGCAAATGCCTTCGAGAATGGCACGGAAAACGTGGGCACGTGTGTGGTCACTTCCATGAAATCCCATGATCATTCCCTTAGCTTGTGGATACCACGGACGAGCGTCCCAGAACGGGAATACTATCAGTCCTTCCGAACCCGGAGGTACCTTTTCAGCCTCTTCGTTCAATACTTCTTCAGCTGAAATACCTCGTCGCTTGCCTTCTTCTATGGCGTCTCGTCCAAATTCCTCTTTGAACCAGGTCACTATCCAGTGACTTCGGAAGAGGCCCCCTTCCACACTAAAAGCTCCAGGAGCTGCTGATCCAAATGCAAAATAAGAGGCATCTTTTGACATGGGGTACTTATCGTAAACACTGGTTAATACGGTGCCCGCGGTACCAAAGGTTACGTAGAATTCTCCCGAAGATATTACCCCGGCTCCCAAAGCCTCTTCCTGTTTATCTCCAGCAGCCGCGAAAATCGGGATCCCTTCAGGTAAACCAGTAGCCTCGGCGGCTTTTTTAGTTAATGGTCCATGTATCGTCACAGGGGGGATAAGATCCATGAGCTTTTCGCGTGGCAGACCATATTCGTCATAAACTTTTGGATCATCCGGCCAGGCTTGCAGAGCGTAGACTGCCATAGGACCTGCTGGTGGATAAACCGAACAATCCTGGAATAATCCGGTCAATTTCTGAACCAACCACCCCTGTACACTTGTGATCTTATAGGCTTTTTCTACATTCTCTGGCTCGTTATTCTTAAGCCATTGACCTACTTCAAAGAACCTTTTATCCTGCCAGGTGATGAAAGGACGCAATTCATGACCATTTTTGTCTATCAAGATGGAAGTGCCGCGCTGCCCTGTCAGTCCAACTGCAACAATCTCGGATTTGGGATGGGGAAATTTAGCCAAGGCGTTTTGGACGGCTTGGCAGAACTTATTCCAGTTGTCTTCCGGGTTTTGTTCTGCCCATCCTAGTTGCAGAACGGCTACTGGCTCGTTCACAGCAGAACCCTGGCATACAATATTTCCCTCCATATCAATGATAATTGCCCTACAACTTTGGGTGCCGCTATCGATACCCATAAAATATTTATTGCTCATATTGATTCTCCTATTTTCTATATTGGGTTTGATCGGCATTTTTCATTTACTTGCACTACCAGTCCCCTTCTCTTCACCTCCTTGAACTTAGTTAATAATTCTTTCATCATACGCTTTCGACTGAAAATACAATCTGCAATTAGGTAGAAATCAGGTTTAAATCTTGTCCTTAAATGCTTCGTGACTCTCGGCAAATGTGAAGGATTTTTCATGATTATAGGGTGTGGAGCCTTCATACCAGGCACCCGATGTCATGTTGTACCCGTGCTTTCTCAAGCTTAAGATAGACTCTTCATCCCAACCACGGTAAGCCCATTTGGCTTCGTAATGGATCTCTTTATCAGCAAAGCTGAATGTCGCTTTTGTGAAGGTCACTGTATCGTCACCCAGGTAGGCAACTGGTGACCAGGTCGCTTCAAACTTCACATCAGTAGAAACAATGGGCTTTTCACCGTCTTTGCAATAGAAACCGACACCTTTATCTCCAAAGATCATTGCAATACCATATTCGAGGCATCCATTGGGTTGTATACCAATAAAGTTTAAATATTTGAATAATTTTCCATAAGTAGCCTCCATTGTCGTGGATCGATATATCCGATCCCAAGCACCAAGGAAGCTTACTCTCCTTCCTTCGTAGGTACCTGAAATGACTGCTTGCTGACATATATAGGGAACCCCAAGCGGACCATTCTCATTTACCACCATCGCATAGGGTAAGTAGTCAAATGTCCAATCCATAACATCCCCTTCGACAACTCTTGCATGCCTGGATGAATAGCGGTAAAGCAATTTTGGATCTCCAGCACGTTGCTCGTAGGTTACCAGGTCATCAGTCAGTCCTTCTGGATCACCCTTTACTTCCTCGTACTGTAAAGAACTGCCAACTGGGTAAATTTTCTTGTTGTGGATTAGAACAGAATGCGGAGATACTGGGGTTTCTCCCAACCGAATAAAACCGCCGCTTTTTAGTAGCTCTCCATTGAAGGATCGCAGGTATTGGACAGGTGGCATATTTGGATCTTCCTGCCACGTACAATAATTGTACCCGGTGGCTAACGGAGTAGGCTCTCCGTCTGTTTTTAACCGCGGTGGGGTAAGGCTCAAGTCTTCCGAAATCAATTTCACAGCTTCTACTTCAGGCTTGTTTGTAACTAATATTTTAGTTTCCATGGTTTTTACTCCTTTAATATTGAATTCCTTTTTCCGTAATTTGGAAATGGTCGGTACTTATCGAATGCTTGCCTGACCAGTCCTCTCTTTAATCCTATGTGAATTTAGTTAAAATTCTTATTATCAGACATCTTCAAGCTTTGGCGTATTAGGTTTGAAAGAAATCTCGGTTAAACCTTGCCCTCAAATGCTTCGTGGCTCTCACCAAATGTGAAGGATTTTTCAAATCTATAGGGTGTGGAACCTTCATACCAGGTACCCGATGTCATGCAATACCCAGGTTTTCTCAAGCTTAGAATTGACTCTTCGTCCCAGCCACGGTAACCCCATTTGGCTTCGTAATGGATCACTTTACCGGAAAAACTGAAGGTTGCCTTTGTGAAGGTTACTGTACCGTCACCAAGGTAAGTGAGGGGTTCCCAGGTTGCTTTAAATACCACATTGGAAGAAATGACTGGTTCTTCACCATCCATGCAATAGAAACCGATACTCTTTTTTCCAAAGATCATTGCACAACCCCATTCACGGCACCCATCGGAGCGTATACCACTACATACTATTCCAGAGAATAATTGCCCATACGAGGCCTGCATTGTCGTTAATCGGAACATCCGGTCCCAGCCACCGAGAAAGCTCACTTTCTTTCCTTCGTAGGTACCAGTAATGATTGCCTGCTGTTGGATGTAGGGACATCCAAGTGCTCCATTCTCATTTACCACCATCGCATAAGGCAGGTAGTCAAAGGTTAAATCCATAAGGTTTGCCTCGACAATATGCGCGTGCTTGGATGAATAACGGTGGAGCAATTTTGGATCTATGGCACGCTGTTCATAGGTCATCGGGTCATCGCTAAGTCCCTCGGGGTCACCCTTTACTTCCGTATATAGTAAAGGACTACCAATGGAAAATATATTCTTGTTATGGTTAAGAACAATATGTGGAGACACCGGACTATCTCCCAATCGAACAAAACCACCGCTTTTAAATTTTTCCCCGTCGAACGACCGCAAGTAATGAACAGGTGGCATATCCGGATCTTCCTGCCATGTAGCCCACACATACCCGGTAGCCAAAGGAACTGGTTTTCCGTCTACCGCGAACCGCTTAGGGGTAAGGCTCAAATCTTCCGAAGTCAGCTTCACTGCTTCTACTTCAGGTTTGTTCGTATTCAATTTTTTTCTTATGTTTACCATGATATTCGCTCTTTAATATTGATTTGATTAATCATTTTAATTGAGCTTGAAATGATCGTGCTCGTAATAGTTCTTTTGTTCCGCTTGAGGTATGCTTAAGTTCTCCTTGATACTAATGTCCGTAGCTTCGCGGCAACCAAAATGGAATGCCATAATAGAAAGGATATTTTCGCCACCTCATCATTCCGGATTCGTTAACAACGAGAAAGTCAACTGATCCCCTGTTGGGGTGATCAGCTGTAAGTATTATGGGAGGTTTTTTTATCTATCATCATTTATGAACTAATGTATATTGTATAAACTTCTGTATCTTAAAGTATAAAACCGCACAAACGTGCAAATGAAGTCTGTTTTTCTGAATCAATGCTTGAAATTAATTTCAATAACTTTTCACAATCGTGCAGTGTGTTATACTGACCGCGGTTTTTATTGAGCTATTTGGTGATTGAATATGGAAGACTATGATAAAGTGATCGAAGCAATCCAGGCGGCACGCATGTACTATTACCAAAACCTGACCACCGAAGCAATAGCACATGAATTGAATATGTCGAGATCGACTGTCTCTCGGTTGCTGAATTTTGCCAGACAGAATGGGCTGGTAGATATCCGGATCGTGGACCCAAACGAGCACCCGCAGCAGTTCGAGAAGAAGATCACGGATTTCTTCAAAATCAAGCGCGCCCATGTCGTCCCTGTACCGGATATTGTCAGTGAAATGGAGTGTCTTGAACGAGTAGCTCAATATGCGGCCAATTATCTGAATTCAATATTCGATTCAAACATGATCCTGGGGGTTGCTTGGGGAAATACGATTAGCGAGATTTCCAGACATCTGCTGCCAAAGATTACACATAGTTCACAAATTGTCCAATTACATGGTGCTGGTAACACTCAGACGATGGGAATCGAATATGCCAGCGAAATTATTATGCGATTCGCCAAAAACTATCAGGCTGTCGCTCACCTTTTCCCGGTCCCCACTTTTTTTGATTTTGCCTCAACTAAGCACGCTCTTTGGGAGGAGGGCAGCATCCGGCGCTTGCTTGATTTGCAGGAAAAGGCTGATTTACTCCTTTACAGCATCGGTGCTGTAAATGCCGGTCTCCCTAGCCACGTATACAGTGGCGGTTACCTTGGAAAAGTTGATTATGCTGAATTGAAAAAGGAACATCTGGTAGGAGACATCGCGACGGTGTTTTTTAGGATGGATGGAAGTTTCAATGACATTTCAATAAACGAGCGGGCGAGTGGTCCGGATCTGGAACTTTTTAAAAACAAACATGGAATTTGTGTTATCTCAGGATTAGCTAAAGTCAGGGGGCTCTATGCGGCACTAAAAGGTCATTTAATCACTGAACTCATTGTTGACGAACCCACTGCAAGAAGTCTCATTGATAATTACATTTTATCCTAGTGACATATTTGCTCAGGATCATTAATCATTATTCTGGCATCTGCTAATCGTGATTAACTCAGCGATAAATTCGTTTACCTATATCATTGTACAATGGGTATGGTCTTTCTTCACTAATTGCAGAGTGCAGGGCAATCGCATCTAAATTCGAATTTTAGCTATCTTCCCAAGAAAATGCTCTGGTTTCGGCTACAAACAGGTAGAAATGTCCCTATAAGGCTCCTTGAAGGGCTAGCTGTATCACAAGTTGAGACGGGAAGTAGATGCATTTAGCCATTTTCAAACCGAAAATGCTCTAAAAATAAGATGCGATTGCCCTGTTGCAGAGTGTCACTTGAATGTATCGAGTAAAACAATCTGATATATAATACCTATACCGTATTTCAATCTGACTACCACAATTCTACGGAGGAGATTATGAAACGCCTGATTTTGCTCGTTGTTGTACTGACGCTTACCCTGGCAATAGTGGGGTGTGCCTCTTCCACTGACCATCTGGCTGCCATCAAGGACGCCGGAAAATTAGTGGTGGGCACTTCTGCCGATTACCCGCCCTTCGAGTACGTGGACGAAGTGGGCAATACGACCGGTTTTGATGTCGAGTTGATGAACGAGATTGGCAAACGCATGGGTGTGACCGTTGAATGGACCGACATGCCCTTTGACAGCCTGATCGCTGCTGTCCAGGAAGGCAAGATCGACATGACTATTGCTTGCATGAATTATGACGAAGAACGCGACAAGACAGTCGATTTCTCCGATGCGTATTACACCAGCGAGGATGCTCTTGTCGTCCTGGAAGGTTTTACCGGTGACCTGACGGACCCGATGAACATGGCTAATTACACTGTGGGCGCACAATCCGGTACAACTCAGGATGGCTGGATTACGGATAACCTTGTCACGCCGGGATTGCTTCCCGAGGATAAGTTCATGCGCTATGAGCGTGTTGACCAGGTTGCTCTGGATCTTCAAGCTGGTCGCATTGATGTAATGATGTCGGATTACGTCCCTGCACAGGCTATCGTAGATCAGTTTGGTGGTATGAAAGTTGTTTATCATGGCGTACTTTCCACTGGTCCACTGAATATCGTGATACCTGATGGGGATAAGAACTTGCAGGCGGAACTCAACCGCATCATCAAGGAACTGCAGGCTGAAGGGTTCATTGACGACCTGGCTGTGAAGTATTTTAGCGAGTAGTCCTGCTTAATTTCAAACAGGGGATGATGACGCTCATTTGATAAAGTATCATGATCCCCTGAATTATCAAAATTGCAAATGGGGGAATGAGTCAGGTATCCTGAACGAGGAGTGACGGGCGTTGGATGTTGCCAGGTTCTTACAATACATTGCCCTCGGAACTGTCTATACCGTCGGAGTTACCTTAATTGCTTTGCCCTCCGGACTCATCTTAGGCACGCTGTTTGCTTTACTGAACGTCTATTCCGGCAAGGTCGTCAAGTGGTTCACCTCGTTGTACAGTACAATGATGCGCGGTATCCCACCCATTGTATTGCTGTTCATCCTGTATTTCATTGTTTCCGGCAACATCAACCTCTCGCCGTTCTGGGCGGGATCGATCTCCCTGGGCATCGTTAGCAGTGCCTACCAGATGGAGATCATCCGCGGTGCGATCCTGTCGGTGAGCGGCGGGCAAATGATGGCTGCGCGGGCGATTGGTATGAGCAAGAGCCAGGCCATCCGCAATGTGATTTTCCCGCAGACGCTGCGCCTGGCTATCCCGCCCTGGTCCAACGAAGCTGCCATTGTCATCAAGGATTCTTCACTCGTATACGCTCTGGGGGTTCCTGAAATCCTCCGCCGGGCACAACTCATCAGTGCCAGCACCCAGCAGCCTTTCCTGGCTTATGCTGCGGCTGCCGCGATCTACTTTATCCTTGTATTTGTTACCAACCGATTACTGGATGCTCTGGAGAGGCGGTTACGTATCCCCGCCAATCCTTAATTTGGAGATTAGCATGACCAATCCTATTCTCACCATCAAAAACCTGACCAAGAAATACGGTGACAATGTCGTATTCCATGACATCAATCTGACCGTGAACGAGGGTGACACTATCGTCATTATCGGTCCCAGTGGTACGGGTAAAAGCACGCTGCTGCGCTGCATCAATTTGCTCACCCGCGCCGACGAGGGGCAGGTCTGGCTGGATGACAAGGAGATTACCGCCAAGGATTGTGATGAGGATGTAGTGCGCCAGCATATCGGTATGGTTTTCCAAAACTTTCTCCTCTTCAATCATCTAACCGCGCTGGATAATGTCTTGCTCGGCTTGACCAAGGTAAAGCACATGAAGCCCGAGGAGGCAAAGGTCAAGGCCTTGATGGAGTTGGAACGGGTGGGACTTTCCGATCGGGCGGGGCATTACCCCGGACAGCTTTCCGGTGGACAGCAGCAGCGTGTGGCAATTGCCCGCGCCCTGGCGATGGACCCCCGCATCATGCTGTTTGATGAACCCACCTCCGCTCTCGACCCTGAACTGATTGGCGAAGTGTCTGACCGTATCGTGTTCCTCGAGAAGGGCAGTATCGTCGAAGAAGGTACACCGGATGAACTGTTCTACCACCCCCAGCATGAACGAACGCGCGAGTTTCTTTGGAAAATTACTGAGCTGTACGGAAAAAAGGAAACTGGCAAAATAGATGGCTGATTGGCTGCAGCTTTTCCAGCGTTACCTGCCTGACTTTATCAAGGGCGCAGGGGTCACCATTGAGCTGACCGCTGTCGGGTTGACCATTGGCTTTGTGCTTGGTATGGCGCTGGCGGTTGCCCGTGTATACGGACCCAAATGGCTGAAAGCTATTGCTATCGGTTACATCGAGATTTTTCGTGGCACCCCGCTGCTGGTGCAATTGTTCCTTATCTATTATGGCTTACCCTCGCTTGGGCTGACCCTCAGCCAGACGCTTTCCGCCTACCTTGCCCTGGGTTTGAACAGCGCGGCTTACCAGGCGGAGTATTTCCGCGGTGCCATCCAGGCTATTGGTTCCTCGCAGATGACCGCCGGGCGGGCGATCGGGCTTTCGCGTTGGAAGACGATCTGGTATATCATTTTGCCCCAGGCAATGCGGCTGATGATCCCCGCCTGGTCGAACGAGCCGATTTCCCTGCTCAAGACAACCGCCGTTGTCTTTCTCATCGCTGTGCAAGACCTGATGGCGAAAGCCAAGCACGCCGCCACCGATACGTATGACCCGATCGGCAGTTACCTGGCGGTCGCGGTGGTTTATCTGGTGATGGTGTTCGTCCTTAACTGGGGGTTGAAGTACCTGGAACGCAAGACACGCATTCCGGGCTTTGAAATGGAAGTAAATAAGTCCTGAATAACGCTCGACCAGCTCCATAAGTAAAGATTTTAACCAGTCATCTACAGTGAATAAATAATAAATAATTAGTTGTTGCATTTGAATTGTATATTGCTTAGGAAACTCATTTTAATTATTTGGAGATTATTTCTTCTGCAAGAATGATAAAATCAATTGAAAAGAAACCTGACAATAACCTGACAATTATTCTAGTCGTATTGACATAAGATTCAAGAAATGTTAGCATTTTTATAGTACAAAGATAATAAACGTTTTGGCTCTTTCGAAATCAACATAAAAAGCGGCAAAGATATAAGATCAGAAACATTGATTTCGACTCTCGATTTTTGTAATTATTAAATCTGGGATCATTTCACTAATTTTGCTTAAAGTGAATATCATCTGCTAAGGGTGATTGTACAAAATGGATATTTATCCTTCCCAAAACGATCTTTATTATATAGCAAAGAATTCTCCGTTTCCCATGACAATTGCTAGATGGTCCGATGCCAGACATTTATTTGTTAATGATTTATTTTGTCAAATGATAAATATGGATTTCCATTTACTGGTTGGATTAAGTTCTTATGAACTTTGTTATGAAGAAGAGGATATTGACACATCACTTTCAATCCTTGAAGATATGGAAAATATGGGAATATGTAATAACAAAGAAGTTCGATTAAAAAATTCCAAGGGTGAATTATTATGGACGGTTTCTTCGGGGAAACCATTTATTTTTCAGGGTGAGAAAATTGCTTTAGTAGGTGTACAAAATGTTACAAGTTATCGAAACAATATTCCTGAAATTAATACTTTACTTAAAGATGAACATATAAACCTTTTTCATTCAGGTAAACTAACGGTTGATTTTGAGCGGCAACGGATATTCTTGGATAACCAAGAGATTTGGTTAACCCCTACTGAATATAAACTGATTACTTTCTTGGCAAAGAATGCAGATATGGTTGTGGAATCAGATAAGATATTAAGAAATGTTTGGGGGGATGGATATATTGGTGCCGAGAATCTACTCCAAAAATATATATCTCGATTAAGATATAAAATCGGGGATGATACAGAGTGTCCGCAGTATATTATTACCTATTCAGGTCAAGGGTATCTTTTAGCGATGAATAATTCTCCAATTAAGAATACTATTTGAATTCAGTCAATAATTCTTCATAATCTAACCCAGATTTTGGCGATGATAAAATTTTGCCCTTGTCTTTTTAATTAGACAAGAGCAATTTTGAATATTTATTAGCCTATTTTTGTGGTTGAAGGGTTTTATTTATTACCCCTTCAACCACAATTAGTAACTTAACTATCCTAAAGCCATCAATGCTCTTTTTACATATGCGCTGACCACTGGTACTTTCCATGTATTTTCGCTCAAGGGTTTTGCACCGCGAACAGAAAACTCACCAACAGCTATTGCCAATTCTTCGGTAATTTCTTGTCCTTTAATTATTTCATTTACTCCATTTACAACATAAGGAACCATGGCAACGCCACCAAGAACAATTTTTATTCCATGCTCATCTTTTAGACAAGCTGCGCTGATCAATGGGTGGTCAAAACTTTTGCGAAGAGCATATTTCATATAGATTGATCTTGTTTGGGCGCTCTGAGAAGGGAGTACAATTTCAGTAATTATTTCACCCACATGTAGAACATTACCACTTGGAAAGTTCGCAGAATAAAATTCACTGATGGGGATTTCTCTTTGTGTGGTTACGATAACTGCATCTAAAGCAGTAAGTGCAATTGATAAATCAGATTGGCAAGTCGCGTGGCATCCTTTACACGATTTGCTTTCTATTATGCTAAACATCCATTTGTTAGCACCTTCTACTGCATGGCAGATGTCGCCGCCTTTCCGGATACAATTAAACTGATTATTGGCGGCTTTATAATACCAGCAATTTATTTCCTGGCAAATGCTTCCGCTAAGAGTAGCCATATTTCGGATTTGAGGGGTACCCATTAATGCAGCCGCTTGCGCGAGAACCGGATATTTTTCTTGAATTATCTTGGATTGAGCAATCTGGCTTGCACGTGTCAATGCGCCAATCTTTACCTGATTTGTATCTTGTTTGATATAGGTCAACCCCGGAATCTTTTTTAAATTGATCAGGGCATGAGGTGTATTTAAAAGGTACTTAATTTTCAATTCACGGACAACATCAAGCCCACCGGCAACAATCAATGCGTTTTCTTGACGATATGCCTCAAGAAAATAGGCAGCCTCCTCAAGAGTATTAGTATTAAAATGGATTGATTTGCTGTTAGAAGAACCTTCTTCGGCGACGATAAAGGTTTTGTCTTCCTTTTTTGATTGAGTTTCACTCTTTTTCACGATTCCTGCATCTATAACAGGAGCTTTTTGTACCATCTGGTTTTTATAATCCAAATCGAATTTTTGTGTCATTAGTTGCATCTCCTCTTAGGCTTGAACCGCAGACAAAATTGCAGTTTTCACAAGATCCTTCACTGCATGCACCTTGTAGTGATTCTTTAATAAGGGCATAGCGCCTTCCAAAGCGATTTCAGCTGCACCAGTTGCCACACAGTCATCAATTTTCTTTCCAATCAGGAAAGCTTCTGCCTTTTCTACACGCACCGGTATTGGGGCTGCTGCTCCCAGTACTATCTTTGATTCTTTTACCTTTTTATCTGAATCCAGGTTGAAAATGGCTGCCACCGATACAACTGGAAAATCGATGGACTTGCGCAGACTTAACTTTGAATAAATCTGTTTGCTATATTTTTGATCTTTAATTTCAATTTGTGTGATTAATTCACCTTCAAGAAGAGCATTCAATCTGCCTGGAAAGGGTATGAAGAATTCAGAAGCTTTCATCGTGCGTTTTGTGGTGACAATTGTTGCATCAAGAGAGACTAACACAGGAGCTATATCGGATGGACAAGCAGCCACACATCCACAGTTGTAGCACCTGGAAGCCTCCTTTATTACTTCAGACTGAAGAATTCCAACATAGTTTTCTGTTTCCGCATTCTTTTTACGGTCATCTACAGAACGAATTAAAGCCACTGTCTTTTCAGATTTATTTAGACAATTGATATCAAATGTCTTTAGAACGGTTCTTTTGGTAATTTCATTTGGACGAACTCCGTTAATCCGTTCGGATATTTCAAGCGCCGCTTTTCGTCCCTGAGAAATTGATCTAACCACCGTTGAAAGACCATTGACGGCATCGCCACCTGCATAGATGTTATTTTTCAGGAGAGCAGAGTTCTTCTGCTTGCCTAATTGTCCAAATTTCTCAACCAGTTCTGCAGGCAGAAAAGACAGATCGGGAAGCTGATTAGCAGCATCAATTACTATAACTGCATTTATCGTGATTTCAGTTCCCTTCTCTTTTTGTGTTTGACCGAATTCTCCTGCAATTTTCTTAATACATTTGACAGTAAAACTTCCAACTTTTCCGGAAATTTCTTTTGCAATGGTCTGATATTCAAAATGAACACCTTCTTCCAATGCTTGTTGATAATTCTCCGCAATAAAACCTGGAATTTCTGCATCAGAACGGTCAAAAAGAATGATGGGCTCAGAACCTATTCGTTTTAAGATACGTGCAGCCTCAATTGCAACATAACCGCTGCCGACTATTAAGACTTTTCCTTTCTGTGTATCATTTTTTCCAGAATTTACTTTACTGATAAATTCCACACCAGACAAACATAGTTCTTCACCTTTAATCCCCGAGGGTTTTTCTTTCCATGTGCCAGTTGAAATCAACACGGCGTCAAACATTTGGGCTAATTTATCAAGAGTTATATCTTTACCAACGTTTACTCCACAATTAAATTCAATGCCTAAAATTTTCAAAGCCTTAATTTGTTTTTCGACGATTTCTTTTGGGAGATCAAAATCAGCAATACCATAAGATAACATCCCACCAGCTTTTTCCATCCGATCATAAACGGTTACCTTGTTTCCTGATTTACACAAGGTAAATGCGGCAGACAATCCAGCAGGTCCGGAACCAATGATTGCGACTTTTTTTCCAGTATCCTTGGATTCGACGATCATGAATTTTTCCGGGTTATCTAAAACGTAATCTCCCAGAAAACGCTCAACATTTCTGATGGAAACAGATTCGTCATCTTTTTTACGGACACACACTTGTTCACAATAATGTGGACAAACTCGCCCAGTGATCGATGGAATTGGATTCGTCTGCAGGAGGATTTGTGCTGCCTCATCAATTTCTCCTTCACGTATTTTTTCCATATATACTGCGATATCCACGCTGGTCGGACACGCCCGAGTACAAGCCGGCTCTGCAACTTTGGCTGAACCCAATATGGAGTGATGGGTTGAATCCCCGGTGAAAGCGAAACAGGTGGTTTTTCCTTTTAGCATGCAATCGAAACCAGGATCGTTTTGCCGATAATACCAGCAGCGAGCTTCCTGGCTGATATTTCCACCAATTGTTCCTTTTTGTCGAATGATTGGAGAAGCTACTGAACGGGCAGCCTGAGCCAATATAGGAAATTTTTCGTTAACCAGATTACTGTTTTGTAATTCTTCCAGGGTAACTAGTGAACCAATTGTCAATCCTTTTCCATCGGAATATCCTAATTGCTTTTGCTGGTCCAATTTATTAATGTTTATGATTGTATCTGGATTCTTCTTGTAACCGATATGAATGCCAGTTAAAAGATCAGTCCCGCCAGCTTGTAAAGCAATTTCCTCATTTTCTTTCACATACATTTCGAGATCAGTTTCAGCCTCTTTTAAATTTTGAGGGGATCGATATTGTTTGATTTTATTTTTTGAATTCATTGGCTTTTCACTCCTTTCCTATATTTTTCCCAACGCTTTTAAGACCTTATCTGGTGTAAGGGGGAAACCTGCAATCCTGCAGCCAGTAGCATTATATAAAGCAGCTCGGATTGCTTGATGAACTGCAATAGGTGCTTCTCCCATCCCTTTTGCTCCGTAAGGATTTACCGTGTCAATATCTTTTGACCAGGCGACTTCCATCTCAGGCATATCCAATGTAGTTGGAGTTGGATAATCAGATAGCACGCCATTTAAGGTTGTCCCGGTTTTTGGATCAAAAATAATATCTTCATACAAACCATAACCCAAGAAAGTAGCTGCTGCTCCGTAGATATTATTTTCAGCGCTATCAGGGTTGAGAATTCTGCCGGAATTTTGATTTATATGAAGTTTTAAAACATTGATCATTCCGGTTTCTGTATCAACTTCAATGTCTGCAAACATCACACTTTGTTGTGGAGAGCGAGGTAGCCTCTCTAGATTGTGGTCAAGCGCAAAACCTGAAATATTTGGCAAACGCGCTATTGCCGTTACAGGTGCTCTTTTTTCAGGATTATCTTTGACAAAGATAAAGCCATCTTCAATATCTAAATTTTCAACAGGTTGGCCTTGTAAATCTGGGCAAAATGGCATTGTGCTGGCCAGTTGGAGTAATTTATTTTTAACTTCCATGCAGGCTTGATAAATTGCTGCTGTGCCCTGGAAGGCAGACGGGCTTGCACCGGTGGTCATGTTGTAAATGTTTGCTTCAGTTGAAAATGTCCGAATAATCTCTACATCCTCAAGTTTTAACCCGATTGTGTCTGCAGCAACTTCCGCGAACATTAGACTATTATCCGTTCCCATATCAACGAAACCTGTATTTACTATTGCTGTACCACCGGCCATATTTACATGAGCTCCTGAAGGAAACTGTTGTACACTGCTCATGTGGCTATTTAATGCCATTCCCACCCCGCGTTTTTTTGAACCAGAAACTTGGTAAGGTACTCCCCAACCTTTCCATTTTTGGTTCCAACCAATCGCTTCAGCACCGGTGTCAATCATCCTATCAAAATCTTCACTACTGAGAGGCATAAACGGATTACCACTGCATCGAATAGGATCACCAGCATGGTAATGGTTCTTTTTCCAAAAAGAAATTGGGTCAATTCCAACTTTTTCTGCCAGAATATCTCCAGCTTCGCCTATTGCTGGTCCAGAACCGACATTACCAACAGCTCTTAAACAACCACACATCGGCAAATTAGTAAACACCCCAGCCCAACGAGCTTTCACATTTGAAGTTGAAAAAATGTCAATATGGTTTTCCCATGGAGAGACTTTACTGCCGTAGGCACCATTATCAAACAGGTTCAAGTAATCGATTGCCATTACTTTTCCATCTTTTGTAGCCCCCATTTTTATTCGATGGATTGTTGAATGACGATGTTTGTATATACCCAAATCTTCTAATGTCATTTTGTAAGAAACGGGTCGGCCGGTCTTCTTTGCCAGAATAGCGGTAATTGAATAACATCTATGCGAAGAATTATATGCTCCCATGGAAGCCCCCACTACCATCGGAACATATACTGTGACTTTACTGGGTTTAATACCCAATACTCCTGCGAGTAGACTTCTTGTATTAAAAGGTGAGTGTGCTCCCAACGTCCAGAATAATAACCTTTCTCCCTCCCACCTGGCAATTAAAGTTTGGGGCATATATGAGGTGATTTGTCGTTGTCCGCGCAATTCGGCTTCAATAACTACATCACTCTCTGCAAATCCTTTTTCTATATCTCCCCAATCTAATTCAGATCCATGAAGCGGGGGATACGGCCCTGTACATTTATTTCGATTTCCGGAATATTGTGGGTGAACTTTTTTCATGTTTTGATCAAGTTCTTCTCCATGCACGTAAGGCGCATCATCTTTTAGTGCTTCATCCATGTCAAAAACGGCTGGGAGCACTTCATATTCAACCTTAATAAGATCAATGGCTTCCAAAGCGGCTTCTTCGGTTTCTGCAGCAACAGCAGCAACCTCATCTCCAACAAAGCGTGCCTTCATGGGCAAGACTTCGCCAAACCAGTTATGGCAGGGCACAACCGTTTGGGCTTCTTTATCAAAGGGCGTCAAAATTCCCCAAACACCTTTAACTTTTTCTGCTTTACTGGTATCCATGCTAATAATTCGTGCATGTGCATATGGACTGCGTTTAAATTTTAAGCGCAATGTTCCTTCAACACTGTAGTCGTTATTCATCAGGGTCTGACCAGTAACTTTTCCTGTGAAAGTCTTGGATCGATTTCTAACGCCTACATTTTTTAGTTTCATAATACATTCTCCTTAATTTCCTCAGCCGCATCCAACATGGAATCAATGATCTTGACGTAACCCGTACAACGGCATAGGACTCCGGCAAGAGCTTCTCGACATTCCTGCTCAGACGGATTTGGATTGGTCTGCAATAAAGCCTCAGTAACCAAAATAGCTGCTGAAGTGCAATAGCCGCATCCAATTCCTGCCTTTTTTACAAAAGCTTCCTGGATTGGATGAAGTTTTCCCCCATCTGACAGACCTTCAATGGTTATAATTTCTTTACCCTCTACTTCAGCAGCGAGGGTCAAACATGATAATTCTGGCTTTCCATCAATCAGGACTGTACAATGTCCACATTCGCCACGGTCACAAGGTGTCTTTGCTCCTGTCAGTTGGAAATGATCACGTAATATATATGACAAAGTCCAATCAGGCTTAATATCTAGCTCCCGTTTTCTATGGTTGATCAAAAAACTGGCCATATTTTCTTCCTCTCATAAATATTTGATTTTGTATAACTTTATAGGCTTACAGCGATAGACTCTTTCTTGTGAATCATGAAGATGATAGCACGTGGAAAATGAAATGTTCCTGAACGAACTCTGAATGTTTTAGCAGGATTACCTCAGGTAGTGAAACCCGGTGCACAAAAAATCGAGCAAATGAAAACTCTTTTTTTCACGCAAAATTGACTGGCACAAAAAGCTTTTCAATCCAATATTCAATCCGCGCTATCCTCTGAAAATATCCTGACAATTAAATTTTTGCCTACTAAATACTTTTAGACCAGTTGATTTAATGCTAGAGTCATCAGATGATTTAAATCAGGTAAGTTACTCGAAATCAAGGAGAGTCACATGCCTATGCCCGATTCTGAAACTGTTCTCCTCATTCCTCGTTATGGTATGGGAAACGCTGAACCGGATTTGCAACTAAAAGTAATGAGCACCTATCTAAAACTTCTGGATGAGAATAACCTACTACCAGCAATTATTTGCTTCTATACGGAGGGTGTCAAACTAACTGTTGAAGGTTCACCTGTTCTTGACGTCCTTCAATCTCTTGAAGCGAAAGGTGTACGAATAATCGTGTGTGTTAATTGCCTAACTTACTATGACCTTTCAGATAAATTTCGAGTTGGTATAGAGTGTGGTTTAACAGACATTATTGAGGCTCAATGGCATGCAAGTAAAGTTTTATCTTTATAAATTGATAAAAACATAATCTGTGACCAAGCCAAAACAAGGAAATACGAGGAATTCCTGGTTTTGATGATTTTGACTTGACATATCCCTCTCAAATGCCTATACTGACCCTATATAAATTCAACGGGGAGCCCGGCGTTCCGGGCTGAGAGTAGGGAATCCGCCCTAGACCCGCATTACCTGATCCGGATTATGCCGGCGGAGGGATGTGTAACACAGCAGCAACCCTCCCTGGCGGAGGGTTTTTCTTGTGACTGAAGACACGATCCTCATTTTTGCCAACGGCGAGCTGACCCATCCTGAGGCTGTCCTGTCTCTGGCTACAACTGCGAAAATAATCATTGCAGTCGATGGCGGACTGGCGCACATTCAGGCGCTGGGATTGCAGCCTGATATGTTGATCGGTGACCTCGATTCAGTATCCCCTGAACAGATCCGTTGGGCGGAGGAGCAGGGCAGCGAGGTTCGCCGCTTCCCGGTCAACAAGAACGAAACCGACCTCGAACTGGCATTGCTGGCAGCCGCAGAGACAGGCTGCCGTCACATTGTAATCGTGGCTGCGCTTGGCGGACGTCTTGATCAAACGCTTTCCAATATTTTTCTCCTCAATCTCCCCGTTCTGGCTGACCTCGATGTCCGCATCGACGACGGGAAGCAGGAGGTTATTCTCATCCATAGCGCTGCTGACCTCCAGGGTAACCCGGGCGACACCATATCACTGCTGCCAATATCACCCATCGTCCGCGGTATCACCACCACCGGGTTGCAGTATCCCCTGACTGATGAAAGCCTCATTTTCTACCGCAGCCGCGGCATCAGCAACGAAATGCTCTCTTCAAGGGTGCATGTCGAGATCCAGTCCGGCATCCTGATATGCATCCATGAAAGGAAAGGTGAATTGAAGTGAAACAATTACATGTATTTTTTATTGGACTCACAGCCTTGGTATTCCTGGCTGCCTGCACTCCTGCTGCTTCTACGAAAGCTCCAGTCGAAACGACACTAACGATCATGACCCACGATTCCTTCGCAGTATCCGAGGATGTGGTGCAAGCGTTTGAAGAGGAAAACAATGTCATCCTGGTCTTTCTCAAATCCGGCGATACCGGTGCGGCGCTGAACCGTGTCATCCTCACCAAGGGCTCGCCGGAAGCCGATGTCTTCTACGGTGTCGACAACACCTTCCTCTCGCGCGCCATCCAGGAGGACATCTTCGAGGCTTATGCCCCTGCGGCGCTTTCCGAGATTCCAGAGGAGTTCACTCGCGGACTTTCCGGCGTGGTCACCCCCATTGACTTCGGTGATGTCTGCATCAACTATGATAAAGCATGGTTCACCGAGCAAGGGCTGGCCGTTCCTGAAACGCTTGCCGACCTGCTCAAACCGGAGTATGGTGGCAAAGAAGGGGAAGGGCTGCTGGTGGTCGAGAACCCCGCCACCTCCTCGCCCGGACTAGCCTTTCTACTTGCCACTATCGCTGAGTACGGCGAAACCGGTTACCTGGATTACTGGCAGTCGCTCAAACAGAATGGCGTCGTTGTGGTGAATGATTGGGAAACCGCTTACTACACCAACTTCTCCGCTTCCTCCGGTCATGGATTGCAGCCAATGGTGGTGTCTTATGCCACCAGCCCGGCTGCCGAGGTCATTTACGCCAGTGAACCGCTCACCGATGCTCCAACTGCCTCCATCACCGGGGCGAACACCTGCTTTCGCCAGGTCGAGTATGCCGGTATTTTGAAGGGCACGCAAAACCTGGAGATGGCACAGCGCTTCATTGATTTCATGCTCAGTCCGCGCTTCCAGGAGGATATGCCGCTGCAAATGTTCGTCTACCCGGTCAATCCTGCTGCCGCTATCCCGGAGGAGTTCACCAGGTATGCCGTGACCCCGGCTGAGCCAGCCATATTCGACCCGGTGCTGATCGCCAACCGCCGCGATGAGTGGATCAGGGATTGGAGCGGAGTAATGCTGAAGTGAGCTGGCTGCACCCCATACGCTCGGCATTGACCCGCTCCGGCATCCTCCTGTGGGGACTGCCACTGGCGCTGCTGATCGGCTTTTTTTTCTTCCCCATGGCTTCCATCCTGGGAGTGATGTTCGAACGTCCGGGTAGTATTATCCTTCGTGACGTCTGGCAGCCATTGGGATTCACGGTTTACCAGGCGCTGCTTTCCACCCTGCTGACTCTGCTCTTTGGGCTGCCAGTCGCGTACGTCTTCGCTCGCTTCGATTTCACCGGCAAAAGGCTGATGCGCACTCTCACCATGCTGCCGTTCATCCTGCCCACCGTGGTCACCGCGGCTGCCTTCAACGCCCTGCTCGGACCGCGCGGCTGGGTCAACCTGTTTTTGATGAACATCACCGGCGCTGAAGCCCCGCCGATCACCTTCCTCAACACCTTCACTGCCATCCTGGTGGCACATGTCTTCTATAACATCGCCATCATCATCCGTGTCGTCGGCAGCGCCTGGTCCCAGCTCGACCCGCGCCTGGAACAGTCAGCCCGCGTGTTGGGAGCTTCACCCTGGAAAGCCTTCCGCGAGGTGACCCTGCCTTTGTTGCAGCGCCCCATCCTGTCTGCCGCGCTGCTGGTTTTCCTCTTTGACTTCGCCAGTTTCGGGGTCATTCTCATGCTCGGCGGACCCGCTTACCAGACGCTGGAGGTCGCTATCTATACTCAGGCGCTGCACTACCTCAACCTTCCCATGGCCGGGCTGCTCTCTCTGATCCAGTTAAGCTGCACGCTGGTTGTGATGCTCATCTACGGCAAGGTGAACCGAGGACAGCAGGTACAGCTTTTCCCCCGTCTGTCCGGAGAGGGCACCCGCAAGCCGCGCACTGCTGCCGAAAGATGGATAGTCACTCTTACAGTGGTCTTCCTCTTCCTCTTGCAGGTTCTACCGCTGGGCGCCCTGGTCGCTCGATCCGTCACCCGCCTGGAAGCCGACCGAGGGCAGCGTGGAGCGGTGCAGACCGGTCTCACGTTGGATTATTATCGTGAGTTATTTGTCAATCAACAGCAAAGCATTTTCTATGTACCTCCGATAAATGCCGTGGTGAACTCGCTGGAGTACGCGGGTATTACCATGGTCATTTCCGTCACCACCGGCACGCTGCTGGCGTATGCGCTGGTCAAGAAGCCCGCAGTCCGCCGCTGGCTCGACCCGCTGATAATGCTGCCGTTCGGCGCTTCCACAGTCACTCTTGGATTGGGTTTTGTCGTTGCCTTCAACAGTTCACCGTTGGCGCGCGGTTCTTTCCCCTGGCTGGTCCCGCTGGCGCACAGCCTGATCGCCATGCCCTTTGTCCTGCGTGCCATCCAGCCGGCGCTGGCTTCGATCCCTGCTTCCATCCGCCAGTCGGCTGCAGTGCTTGGTGCTTCACCCTTCCATGTCTGGTGGAATGTGGAGATGAAGCTTATCAGCCGGGCTCTGCTTTCCGGTGCGCTCTTTTCCTTCACCATTTCGTTGGGAGAGTTTGGCGCTACTTCATTCATCTCCCGCCCCGATAATCCTACCCTGCCGGTGGCTATTTTCCGCTATCTCTCCCAGCCGGGCGCCATGAACTACGGTCAGGCGATGGCAATGGCTACCATTCTCATCCTCGTATGCGCCCTCTCGCTCACCCTGCTGGAAAACCTGAGCCATGCGTTGGTCAAGTCAGATTAACGGAGACATTATGGACCGATTGGAAGTCATTGACCTGTATAAGGAATACGAAGGTAAAGCGCTTTTGAACGGGGTGAATTTCCATGTCGACGCAGGGGAGACTTTGTGCCTGCTCGGCAGTTCAGGCAGCGGCAAGTCCACCATCCTGCGCATCATTGCCGGCATCGAAACCCCTGACTCCGGTCGGGTACTCTGGCAGGGGAGCGATATCAGCGCCGTTCCGGTCTATCAGCGCAACTTCGGTCTCATGTTCCAGGATTATGCACTTTTCCCTCACCTGACCGTGGCAGAGAACGTTGCCTTTGGGCTGCGTATGCACAAATACCCTCGCCAGGCAATCACGCAAAAAGTGAACGAAGCGCTGGAACGAGTTAATATGACTTCGTTTGGCAGCCGGCATGTGACCGACCTCTCCGGCGGGGAGCAGCAGCGCATCGCACTGGCGCGCGCCCTCGCCTCCGATCCACACCTGCTGATGCTGGATGAACCCCTGGCTGCCCTCGACCGTAGCTTGCGCGTCGAGATCCAGGAGGAACTGCGCACCCTTTTACAACAGACCGGTATCCCAGCGATCTACGTGACCCACGACCAGGAGGAAGCCGCCATCCTCGGTGACCGCCTGGCGTTGCTCCACGACGGGAAGATCGTCCAGTGTGGGCGTACGGAGGATGTGTACCGGTTTCCCGCCAGCCGCTGGGTGGCCGAATTTTTAGGCATGACCGGTTTGCTCGAGGGCACGGTCAGCTCGACCGACCCGCTCGGGGTGGAGACGGAATGTGGTTTGCTCCACCCACAACTTCTCCCCAACGCAGCGTCTCCCCGACCGGGCGAGCAGGTCACCCTGCTCGTCAAACCTACTCATATCAAACCTGAGCCGGGTTCAATCTCCGCCGGCACCATCACCGGCACGGTGGAGCATGCCCGCTTCCTCGGGGACCATTACCGGATTGAATTGCACCTGTGTTCAGGTACCCGGTTGAAATTTGTGTCCTCCAGTCCTCTCCCGCCTGGTCAGGAAATGACCTTGCCGTTACGCGCTCAAGATTTGCTGCTGCTCCCGGAATGAAAAGATCCCGCGCTTACGCGGGATCGATTTTGATAATTATTTTTGCGATAAATATTACTTTAAAACCAGCCATAGGATCAGCAACAACAAGGCAGTTCCGATGAAGGATGAAACGACCATCCCTATCGCAACATGCCAGAGCTGCTTTTTACCTTGAGCGATCAACTCAGCCTGCTCTTTTTCGCTCCTGGTCCCTGTGGGTTCCTGCGTCACTCTGTTTCTCTGTCTTTCTTTTTCTTTCTGTTGGGCAGCCACAGGAAAATGATGGTAAGGACGATCACCAGGATGGTGAAGATGACTGCTGGGATGATGACGGAGAGTACGGACACCACGGTCGAGGTAGCCTGTTCACCGATGGAAGCAGGTATATTTCCCAGACCGCCGGTCGCTACGTTGATTGCCGGGCGCACCGCCACCGCCTTGATTGCATGCACCCCTCCCGAGACCAGCAGACCGGCGATCAAGCCCAGCACCGGGTTCACATCCCCTACCTGGCTGCTGGTGGCGGCAAACACGATTGCCCCCGCCGCCGGTCGGATAAAGGACTGCACGACATCGTTCACGTGGTTCACTCCCGGGAACATATCCGCCAGGATTTCCACAATGGTCAGAACGGACAGCACGCCGATCACCCACCACGAGGTCATCACATCCCAGGGCTCCTGGAGTTTGATGAGATCTGTGAATTTGGCCAGCAGCGAAACCGTCAGCAGCGGGATGTACGCGTTTAACCCAGCGCTTGCTGAAAGGCCAAAAGCAGTAAAAACATTGAATATATCCATCTTTCTTTAGTTTTCCTTATTCTATTGATTACCATGTTCCGCTGAGGGAATAGCGGACTAGATCCATAACCCCAACTTGAACAATCACCGTGATGATCCCGGCACTAAATATACGAAAACCATCCCTGTAAAGATGCAGCGTGTTCTCCTTTTTGAGAATGATACACCAGAGCAGCGAATAGATCATACCCAGTACAAGAAAAATGGTTGCTGTTGAAAGGATGGCTACCGGGTAATACAGCAGCGGGATGTCGGCGATGATCAATGTGCCCGCAAGCGCACAAAACAGCAACAGCCATCCCAATTGGCGCCAACTGTGGAAGACTGGCGCTGGGTTCTGATCTACCCACAATGTCTGGTTCCACAAAACCAACACCAGGTTGGTGAGTGAAATCCCGAACAACAATCCGCTTGCTAACCTCATCAGGTTCGAGGGTGAGTAAAATGCTTTCAGCCCTGGCAGGAGGGTCAGCGAGGAATTGATGCCGTCCACGGCGAAAAACACGAAAAAAAGTACCAGTACTATGGTTTTCGCCCTGGATGGGAAACCACCGCTTTTATCTCTGGGATAAAGGTAAATTAGTGAGATAAGCAACCCAAGAAAGGTACCGGTGCAGCGTGCGCAAAGCGGAAGCACCTTACCGCCAATGCTGTAAGAATGACTGTCGAGCTGGTGGCACACGGAATATCCCGCTGCGTGCAATTTTCCGTCCACACCAGGAGGAGTTAATACTACCCAGGTGGTGATCAGGGCTAGTATGATGACTACCAGTACCAGGTTCAGCCAGTTTGTATGTCGTGATTCTGCCGTGCCTCTTTCTGACATTGACAGGATTATAAAGGTGATGAAGGGTGGGGGCAAGCAACTGATGCAAACCAATTCTGCTTGACTTTGCCCTCGAACTGTGATTTACTTAATCAAGATTCATTTGCTATCCTAACGATGAGGAGGTGGTGTCTATGATGTGTATAAGTTTTAAACACAGCGCTGCGGCATCCCTCCTCGCGATTTTGTAGGGAAGCCGCAGCGCCAAAACCCCCGGAGCCGTCATTACGACGGCTTCGTGGTTTAATTAAGGCACAAGGATGGAGGTGAGATAATATGATCCGTGATCAGTGGTATGTCATACTTCAATCAAGGGAACTAAAAAAGGGGAAACCCATTCGCGTCACTCGCATGGGGGAGAAAATGGTTCTATGGCGTGACCTTGCCGGAATGCCGGTCTGCCAGGTCGACCGGTGCCCTCACCGCGGTGCAGCGCTTAGCGGCGGAAAGTTGAAGAGCGGTGGTATCCAGTGTCCGTTTCACGGGTTCGAGTTTGATCGCAATGGGCAGTGCACGCTCGTTCCGGCCAATGGCGTTTCCTCCAAACCGCCCCGCGTGCTGCGTGTCACCTCTTACCCTGCACGGGAAGCCCATGGCTATATCTATATCTGGTGGGGAGTAGAACGCTCGGAGTATCCTCCATTGCCATGGTTCGATGATCTTGATGCGTCATTCACTACTGCTGACCTTAAAGACCACTGGACAGTGCATTATTCCCGCGCCATTGAGAATCAATTGGACGTCTTTCACTTACCATTTATCCATGCCACTACCATTGGACGTGGCGGACGAACAATCGCCGATGGTCCATTGACGGTGATAAATGACAGGGATATACAGATTTGGGTCTACAGCCGTCTTGATGATGGAAATACCACTGCGCGCCGTTCCTCTCAGCTCCCGTCACCTGACCGTCCACCATTTCTGAGCTTCCATTTTCCCAATCTGTGGATGAATCGCATCTCCGATGATATACGCATCACTGTTTTCTTTACCCCTATTGACGAGGAGAACTGCATGCTCTACCTGCGCAGCTACCAGCGCTTTGTTCGCCTTCCTGTCTTGCGCAACATTGTAACCTGGTTCTTCAATCCCACTAACCGCATCATTCTCAACCAGGATAAACGCGTGGTTTTAACCCAACGACCAGTGAAATCCACCCTGCACATGGAAGAGAAATTGATCCCTGCGGACAAACCTATCATTGAGTATCGCACCATCCGTCAGAAGTTACAGACTCAGGCTGGGCAACAGGTCGAATAACCCATTTTACAATTTCGAACAACACTCTCTGTTAAGTTATAAGAAACGAGAGGGGGTTTGCTTTAATGGCTGGCAGCCTAGTAATTTGAGGCTCGAAATCGTTTTATAATTCATATATCTTATCCCCCGGAGGAAAAATGCCGACCGTTAAAGATCGTTTCATCAAATACATCAAGATTAACACCACATCCGACCGTGACTCCGAGACCTGTCCCAGCTCCAGCTTTCAATTTGACCTGGCACGTGTGCTCGAGAACGAACTGCGCGAAATGGGAATGCAAGAGGTTAGTCTTGATGACAATTGCTACTTGATGGCTACCTTACCCGCTAATACCGATAAAGAATTGCCGGTCATTGGGTTCATTGCCCACCTTGATACCAGCCCGGATATGAGCGGCGAAAATGTAAATCCGCAAATTATCAGCACTTATGATGGCGGTGAGATCCTGCTCAACCGGGCTCTCGATATCCGCATGAGCCCTGCTGAATTCCCCGAACTGGTGAAGTACACCGGGCAGGAACTCATCACCACTGACGGTACCACTCTCCTCGGTGCGGATGACAAAGCGGGTGTAGCTGCCATCATGTCCGCCATGGAGTATCTCGTCACCCACCCCGAGGTCAAGCATGGCAAGGTGCGCATAGGATTCACTCCCGATGAGGAGATCGGTCGCGGTGCGGACCTGTTCGATGTGGCGAAATTCGGCGCTGAGTATGCCTATACAATTGATGGTGGTGAGCTGGGCGAACTGGAATACGAGACTTTCAATGCTGCCCAGGCGGTCGTCACGATCCATGGGCGTAACGTTCATCCCGGTGTGGCCAAGAACAAGATGATCAACTCCATGCTGGTGGGCATGGAGTTCAATGCCATGCTGCCGGTCAATGAACGTCCCGAGTACACCGAGGGCAGGGAGGGGTTCATCCACCTCTTCCTGGTTTCTGGTACGGTGGAAAGCACGAAAATGGTCTACATCATCCGCGACCACGATCGCGCCCTGCTCGAAAAACGCAAGCATTACCTAATGGATGCCGCCACCGTGCTCAACCACCGTCTGGGCGAGGGTCACATTGAGTTGGAGATCAAGGACCAATATTACAATATGCGCGAGCAGATAGAGCCGGTGTTCCAAATCGTCGAGACCGCCCGCGAGGCCATCCTCTCACTGGGTATCAAGCCCATCATCGTCCCTGTACGTGGCGGTACGGATGGATCGCGCCTTTCCTACATGGGGCTACCCACACCCAATATCTTCACCGGTGGTCTATATGCTCACGGAAAATATGAAATCCTTCCCACCCGTTCGCTTGAACGCTCCGTGGAGGTGATCTTAAGGATCATTGACCTGGTCAGTAAAAAATAAAAAAAGAACCCGCTCGGGCGAGCGGGTTCTGCATCTATGTCTCTGGCTGAGATAACTTTCTGTGGGTCAGTACCTCGTTGAGTAGCAGCGCGCCCACGATGACCGCCCCGCCAATGAGCAATCGGGGAATATTGGTGCTTTCCCCAAAAACCAGCAACGAGACCGCCACTGCCAGCGGGATCTTGAGGTCGTTGAAAACTGCCAGTGTGCCTGCATTAACTTTGCGTGCTCCAATGTTCCATAAGAAGAAACTCAAGCCCGAAGCCACCGCTCCCAGGTAAAGCAGCGTCAGTAATTGTTTCGAGGTAAGCGTGAGGCTGGAAAAGGGAGTGAACAACAATGTCGCAAGCGTGGTCACCACCAGCGCACCAATGTATAGATATCCAAAGGCTTCCCTGTCCTTCAGTTCCGGGTGCTGTCCCATCAGCCGGCGGTAATAAATCTGCCCGAAAGCGTAGCACAGATTGGAGACCTGCACCAATAGGAATCCAATGATAACGCTGGAGGTTTGTATCGCTTCGCCTTCGATGATCCATGTCCCTGCTACAGTTATCAGAGCTACTGCAAGGTGCAGAAGGTTGAAGCGGCGGGTAAACGCATCGTTGATCAGGGTGACGAAAATGGGCGTGAAAATGGTGAACAGTGCTACCTCGTACGCTTTCAAGGTCTTAAAAGCCGCCAGGTAAGCGATGTACATGATGCCGAACTGCACGAGACCAGTCAGCGCCAGTTTGACAGTCGTTTTCCAGTGCATTCCCCGCAGTTTTATGAAAGGCACAAATACTAGCGCGGAGATCAGCATACGTGCATATGCCACGAAAGTCGAATCCACACCTCCCAGGTTGCTCTTTATCAATCCGAATGAAAAAGCCCACACCAGGGAGACAATGAACAGATAACTCATTCTTCTTCTGGCACCAATTCGAGTTGTCCTTCTTGAAAGTCAGGCTCTCTTTTGTAGGTTGGGTCTTTCAATCGAGAGATGACCATCAGGCTTAGGATCAACAAGGCTGCGGCAAGTAGCAACCCTGGCGTAAATGAACCGTCTTTTGTTCTTATGGCTTCCATTAAGTAAACATAAACAACAGAGATTTGACCGGAGAGCTGGAACAAGCCGTTGGAAGTGCCCTCCGGGGTGGGTTGCGTGATCTCAGCTCCAAACTGCATACTGATGGGGCTGGCGCTGGTCAGGAAGAATCCCAGTGCAAAAGCGGAAACCAACAATACCCAGTAGGATGTCGCAAAAGTGAAGCCAATTAGACCCGGAATTGCCAGACCGAGTCCAATAAAGAGAAACTTCTTACGTTTATGCTCCTTGTCGGAAAGTGCTGGCAATAGAATCGCACCGCATATTCCTCCCACCAGCAGCAATGCCCCGAAGGTACCGGCGTCGGAAGGAGTGAATCCTCGCGGGCGGACGATATTCTCAACCCAGGTGGTCACGCCATTGAAGATTGCCATCCCGATGAACGCGATGAGTAAGATCATCCAGAACATACGATTGGAAAGAGCATTTTTCAGCCCGTCGAGCATCAAGGCACGAGTCTCCTCCCCATCCTCGCATGGAGGAGTGGGGGGTGTTTCACGTGCAAATACAAGAAACAGGATTGCGGAAAATGCAGAGATACCGCCGTAAAGGATTTGAACATTGGCAATGCTCATGTTCAAGGATAACATGGGGGTGAGGACCATCCCGAGTGCAACACCGATCAGACCTGCCAGTGTGACAAGCCCCACGGCGGTTGCCCGGAATTCCCTAGGGAACCATTTGGCAGGCACAGTTGTCCATGAGTTCATCATAAAGGGTTGTCCAATCGCGATCCCAATGGTACTGATCAAGACGAGAGAATAGTTAGCACCAGCCAGACCTCTCAGTAGACCAAAAACACCCATCAGAATGGCGCCAAGACTAACGGCTTTGCGAAACCCCCACTTGTCAATCGCCCACGATTCCGGGATGGATAACGGGATATAGACGATCATAAAGGACATTGCCAGGAATCCGATTTTTAGATCGTCGACATGATAAAAACGAGCGGCTTCTCCGTTAATTGGGGAATATGAGATCCATAATAATTGCATCATCAGGTTGATGAACATAAAGACCGCAAGCACGACCCAGCGGTATGGATAAAGACGATATTCTTTATTGGTCATGATTTTCTCCGAAGGTGACAGGGTTTGTATTCTTTGTCTTAAACCCCTACATTATAAACTCGTTCCCCTTAATGTTGCCTTATGAGGTTTTAATACCTCCCAGGTGGATCGTTCAAGCAGAGAATGTTTGCCAATGTACGGATATATCATAGATTACTCCTGATTTGTAAACAAGCAGGAGTACCCTGGTTGGTGGAATCGCTCACCCTGCCATAAATGGGATTTTACTTGGATTCGTCTATCAGAATACAGGGAAATCGAATTTGTTCTTTACTTGGAAAACGATGTCGCCAAAAAAGGCTGTTACACAGTGTTGTATTTTGGTTATTGGTTATCCTTATCGTTCTTTATTGGAATCTCAACCGTGACCTGTAAGCCGCCCTCAGCGCGGTTCGCGGCAGTGATTTTCCCTCCTTGAAATTCGATCAATTGTTTTGAAATTGCCAGTCCCAATCCTGCTCCACCACTGGAACGTGTGCGTGATTTCTCGCCGCGCCAGAAGCGGTCGAAAATAAACGGCAGGTCTTCTTCTTTGACTCCTGGACCGTTATCTGAAACAATGATCTGCACATCCCCGTGTTCCTGGCGGGAGGTAACGGTGATCTTCCCGTTCTCCGGCACAAAGCGTAGTGCGTTCCCAATGAGGTTCCCTATCACTTGCTCGATCCGCTGCGGATCGACATTGGCGATCAACTCC
Organism: Anaerolineaceae bacterium; assembly: GCA_003532515.1. Lineage (GTDB taxonomy): Bacteria > Chloroflexota > Anaerolineae > Anaerolineales > Anaerolineaceae > Mesolinea. The sequence goes on from DOEX01000031.1 coordinate 35,881, forward strand.
TGGCTGTCGGTCTCGAAGGTCAGGCTGACGTTCTTTACCGCCGCCTGCGGCTCAAAAATGCTGACCGTTTTCCTCAGTAATTCCACCAGGTTTGTATCCTTCATCTCCAGGTGCAGTTGGCGGGTTTCTGCCAGGGTCAGCAGGTGCAGGTCATCCACCAGTCTTTCCAGCAGGTAGGTCTCTTCAAGCGCCGGGGCGATGTTATCCTCGTTCGGTGAATAAACCCCGTCCATGATACCCTCCAGCCGTCCGCGCAGGATGGTGAGAGGGGTTCGCAACTCGTGGGCAATATCAGCTAGCATAGCACGCCGTTCATTGTCATTCCGCTCCAGAGTTTCGGTCATCTTGTTGAACTGGTTGCTTAAGGTGTAGAGGTCAGCGTTGGATTTCTGCAATTTTATCCGGGTTCCCAGGTTCCCGGCTGCCACACTCTGTGCTGCAGCAATCACTTCGGATAGCGGGTTGACCACGCGCCTCATTAATAGAACACCGATCACCACGGTTAATAAGATCAGCAATGCTGCAACACGGAACACCGGGTTCATCACGCCCAGGGTAAGCCTGACTGGCTGTGAAATCACCCGCTTTTGAGAGATCAAAGACCCGATAACCTTGCCATTTGCTCTCAGCGGCGTCTGGACAACTTCAAGCGGCATATTAATGCTGCCAGGCGGAATCGAGTCGTAGATTTGACCATAATACATGATCACATTGCCGTATTTGTCGATCAAGATCGATTGTTCCCAATCCATCATCAATAATTTAGAAGCAGGGTCCTGACCAGCCTCAACAACGGATTCAACCCCGTCCCAGCTTCCTCTGCCCAGGTAATAAGCTTCGAGTATGGTAGCGTTTGGATCCCGGTAAAAAGGATTACGCCCCGTATTTTGGCTGATTTGGATGATTGTATAGGCAAGTACCGCAACAATCCCGAACACCGCCATCACCAATAGGGCGCGTGCCAGAATTATGATCAGCCTTCGTTGGATGGGTTTGTTGGAGAACGAAGAAGGTTGAGCCATTTAGTTATCTACCGGTAAATTTGTATCCGACCCCATGCACCGTAACGATGCATTCCGGTTCCTGCCCGGTGGGATCCAGTTTTTTTCGCAGATTGCGGATGTGGGAATCAATGGCACGCTCATAACTTTCAAATGCCACTCCACGCACGGCGATCAAAATCTGCGCCCGCGAGAAAATACGACCGGGTTGGCTCGCCAGTGTTGCCAGGATCTCGAACTCGGTGGGAGTGAGCGCTATTTCTCGATCATCGATAAAAACGAGATATCGACCTCTGTCAAGTGTGTATCTTCCACTGCGGATCACGTCTACTACTGGGTCCATTTGTACCCGTCGCAGGATCGTACGCACCCTGGCGACCAGTTCACGCGGGCTAAAAGGCTTGGTGATGTAATCATCTGCTCCCAGTTCAAGTCCGACGAGCTTGTCACTTTCCTCAACGCGCGCGGTCAGCATGATGATCGGCACGTTACTTTCCCTGCGGATTTCGCGGCAGATATCCAGCCCATCCACGTTTGGAAGCATGAGATCAAGCACGACAAGATCGGGTTTTTCTGCGTGAAACTTTTCTAATGCATTGAGACCATCTGTTTCACTGGCTACTGTGAACCCCGCAGCCTGCAGGTAGTCCCGGCAGATCTCGACAATCTTAATCTCATCATCTATTATCAGTATTTTCTTCGTCATTCTATCCTGATTATCCCCATAAGCGGATAAATCCGCAAGAGCGGAGATTAAAAATTATCCTTCAACCGGAGCTTCGGTCTTCGGCTGAGGTTTTTTAGCGAGAATGAACACTAGAACAACAAGCGCTACTGCGAGGACGATTTTCACGATCCCTTCCACCAGGTTGAGCGTTACAAACGTCCGCATCATCGTTGGGATGGTATATCCCAGGACGATGATCGCCGTGATGACCGCCATCACCCTCCCCCATTTCTTGTTCAACCAGACCCCGACAGCAGTCAGTATGCCAAACAGAATAATAGCTCCGCTCACTGTATACTGGAGAAGTTGTAAAAGCTTCATTTGAGTTTGAAGTTGATTGAGCAGGGTCGTATCCCCTGTGAAGTTGCCGCGTCCTCCGCCTGGTATCGCGCTCATATCTGGAAGATTCTCCCAGTTTTCACCGCCTTGTGGCAGATTTCCACCCTGTCCGGGTTGAAAACTACCCTCTGCTGGAGGAGTGAAATCGCCAGTCCTGATCCCTGGGTAAGCCCTTCCTCCCAGGACACGGCCCCCGCTGAGTGGGTATACACCGGCGATTAACACGAGCAGAATACATACGATTAAAACGATTATCTTCAGAATAGTTGGCTTTTGTTTCATCGTCTTGATCCCTTTCTTTATGCTTCATTCATATCGCAGTGCATCGATTGGATTGAGTTTTGACGCCTGGTAAGCTGGATAAATCCCGAAGAACAATCCGATCAGGGTGGAAGAGCCAACAGCTAGCAAGATCACATCCCAGGTAACTTTGGAATTGATCAGCCCGAGGAAGGAAACAACCCATGCGATTCCAGCGCCCAGTAAAATTCCCAGGATTCCTCCCAGTATTGCGAGCGTGAACGTTTCCACCAGGAACTGGACCAGGATAGACGAGCGGGTTGCGCCAACTGCTTTACGCAAGCCGATTTCGCGCGTCCGTTCTTTCACCGAGACGAGCGTGATGTTCATGATGCCGATCCCGCCTACTAACAGCGAGATTCCGGCGATTGCGCCCAGGAAAATGGACAGCGTATCCGTGATAGTGCTCATCGAGGAGAGCATCTGTTCCTGGCTGGAAACACTGAATCCCAGTTCATCATTTAAGCCCAATCCGTGCTGCGAGCGCAGGACCAGGTCAATCTGGCTGATCACCGAATCGACCATGTCCGGGTTTGCAACTGAGAGGCTGATGCTCGAAAGGACGTATTTCCCGTTTTCGATAGCTCGGGAACCGAAAATCCTTGCATAACCGGTATTCAGTGGGATGATGATGCTCGAATCACCGGTTAAGAAACCGAGCGTGCCTTTTGTAGCCAATACTCCGATGACTTCAAATGACACATTGTTGATTTTGACCGTTCGTCCAATCGGATTGAGACCCTCGAAAAGATCACTGGATACGGACGACCCGATGACCGCCACTTTTTTCTTGCTCATGTTATCGGCGTCGGTGATGAATCGACCACTATCAAGTTCCAGATTGTTCACCTCAAAATAGGTCGGGGTTGTGCCGATTACACTGTACGAGGAAGTACGATCTGAAGTGGAGATCTGCATCTGCGTTGAATAGTAAGGAGAGATTCCGCCTATCCCGTCCACATTTTCCAGGATGGCTTCATAATCTTTTAAGTAAAGCGAAGAGGAAGTCGATGCTCCTCCCATTCCGGCGTTAAAGGTGCGACCTTGACTGACCGTGATGAGGTTGGTTCCCATTCCCTCGACCTGGTCCGTGATACTGGAGGTGGCTCCGCGCCCGATCGAGAGCAAGGCGACCACTGCGGCTACCCCGATGATAATTCCGAGCATCGTGAGTGATGAGCGCAACTTATTCGCCATCAGTGCTCTCAGCGCGATACGAAAATTATTAAAAAAGTTCATTCTTCCCCCTCGTGTTGGAGTGACCCGTTATTTGATCCATTACCATTTTCGATTCTCTCTTCCGGTCTCATCGTGCCGGCTTTCACAGGGTTCTTCACTTTTTCGTCCCTGACAACTTTTCCATCAATCAGGTGGACGATCCGCTCTGTATGTCTGGCGATGAACAGGTCATGGGTCACATATACAACGGTTTGATGTTTTTCGTTGTGCAGGTCTTGAAAAAGCGCCATGATTTCAGCGCCGGTCTTGCTGTCAAGATTGCCTGTTGGTTCATCTGCCAGTAGGATTGATGGGTCATTTACCAGCGCCCTGGCAATTGCCACACGCTGTTGTTGCCCCCCCGATAGCTGGTTGGAATGATGGTTCATCCTGTCTGAAAGCCCCACAATTTCCAGCACCGATTTTGCTTTTTCAACCTTTTCCTTGTATTTCAAACCATTGTAGCTCAATGGGAGCATCACATTTTCCAGGGCGCTGGTGCGTGGCAGCAGGTTGAATTGCTGAAAAACAAAACCAACTTTATGCGACCGCAGTTTGGCGAGTTGATTATCAGTCATCTTGGATATATCATTACCATCAATATAGTACTCACCCCTGGTGGGAGTATCAAGACAACCCAGGATTGCCATTAAAGTGCTCTTGCCGGAGCCGGAGGGTCCCATG